>CADBCZ010000038.1 GCA_902793335.1 uncultured Lachnospiraceae bacterium | reverse complement strand
GAGTGAGATTAAGAATATGCCCAAGGTGGAAACAGAAAGCGTAAGCAAGGGTGCGCAGCGTGCGAGATATACCGCATATATGCAGGGACTTCGTAAGCTGGAGCAGAGGGTACAGTCAGAGAAGAACAGCCGCGATAAGGCTGCCAGAGTAGGAGGCGCAGTATGATGGATTTTGAAGAGTTTAAGGCAAGTGTGGCAGAACAGATCAAGGATTATCTGCCTGAGAAGTATGCAGATGCAACTGTCGATCTGCAGAATGTGACCAAGAATAACGATACCGTGCTGACCGGTCTTCTTATCAGAACCGAGGACAGCAATATCGCCCCCAATATCTACCTTGAGAACTTCTTCGCACAGTATCAGGATGGAGAAGATCTGGGGGATATTCTTCAGCATATCGCGGATATCCGCGTGAATCATGAGATGGAACAGGGCTTTGATGTGAGTAAGATCACGGATTTTGACCAGGTGAAGGATCATATCATCTGCAAGCTTGTAAATGCCGAGATGAATGCAGATTATCTTGCAGATAAGCCCCACACTTTAGTAGAGGATCTG
Organism: uncultured Lachnospiraceae bacterium; assembly: GCA_902793335.1. GTDB lineage: Bacteria > Bacillota > Clostridia > Lachnospirales > Lachnospiraceae > CAG-590. The sequence goes on along the minus strand of CADBCZ010000038.1, from coordinate 32,340 downwards.
GCTGTCGTATATGCGATTGACCTTGGTGGTGGTGAATCCGGCCGTATGAGCGCACCTATCACTAACAATCTTATGGAACAGTACGGAGTGACTACACAGGAACTTCATGATATCGCACTTCAGAATCTGTCTGAGTCTCAGATCGAGTTCAAGACAATGAGGGATGTACTGGTGGATATGATGTTTCCGGATGGAATCCAGGAAGGAGATCCCAGAGCGTTCATGCTCCCGCCCGAAGAGGAGAACCCTTCCATGTACGTGCTTTCCAATGCGGACAAGCTTAACGGAGCTGCCGCACTTTTGGATGCTAAAACAATGGAAGATATTTCCGAGAAGCTGGGTGGTGATTTCGTGGTTTTACCTTCGAGTATCCATGAGACTATCGTTTTGCCCCTGAATGATGATATGGACAGGCATACTCTGGAAGCAATGGTGCAGGACGTGAATGCCGGACAGGTGGCTCCCGAGGAAAGGCTTTCTGATCATGTCTATATGTACGATTCCCAGGCAAAGGAGCTTGTTCTTGCCGACAAGATGGAAGAGCGTCAGCAGCAGAGAGCAGAGGCTCAGAAGGATGCCAAGGAAGCTGAGCAGGCTGATAAGCCCGGTAAAACAGAGCGCGGTGAAAAGAAGTCTGAGCGTGAGCGTGTATCCATGAAGGAAAAGCTTCCCGAGAAGAAGGCGGAAGTCGCAAAAAACGAAGCAAACCGGGAGCATCCGGTACCAAGCAAGACGAAGGAGACGGCTCTGGGATAATGCTCAGGGACCGTTTAAGGAAGTTAATGGCAGATTGGGGCAGTCATCCGGCTGCCCCTTCTGTTAATGAGGGGATAGAAGATGAACAATTATGAGGGCGAAGATGTTATACTTGTGATAGTTGGCATATTTGCGGCGGTTTGGATTGGACGGATTTTACATGTATTTCTGCTCTCCATGCTATAAAAAATCTACTGGTTTATGCCGATATAATTATATTAGGTAAAATTGTGCCGGCAACAAACGGAGAACGAAGCATGATCTATTATGATGATTTGCCTCTGGATGAGGATATTCTAAATGCCCTTGGTGAGCTGTCCATAAACTATGTATTTCAATCCATATTTCAAGCGGATGGGAAAACGATATATGCCAGAGAGGCACTTATGCGTCCGACTGAGATGGATGTAATGGAACTAATCGACAAATATACAAAAGAAGACAAGCTTCATGTTCTGGAAATTGCCACCTTTTTTGGAGCTATGCAGGAGTACCAACTAAGGGGTTATACAGAGCATATATGTCTTAATTCATTTCCGTCAGAGTGGTTCACTCCGGCAGAAACAAAAGCTTTTGCGGATTACTATGGGGATCCTAAGGGTGTAGGAATCATAGAGATTCTTGAATATCCATATTTCTCTGACTTTGCCTGTAAAATGAAGCTTGCAGATACATCCAGGCAGAACCTTCTTATCGCGATAGATGATTTTGGTGCAGGTGTCAATGATATGGAGGTTGTTAAGAAGTATTCACCACAGATCGTAAAACTGGATAGAACATTGATATCAGGCATAGATCATTTACCGGAGAAACAGGAGAATGTCAGGAATCTTGTACTTGAGTTCCATTCAAGAGGCATCCTGGTTGTGGCAGAAGGTGTTGAGGAAAAAGAAGAGTTTGATTATCTCGTTGGACTGGGTGTGGATCTCTATCAGGGATACTATCTTGCCCGTCCGGCGTAGTCAGATTATCTTCCAGCATAATCGACTAAAGGAAGGATGATAAAACCAAATGGAACTGAAGACAATAGAGTATAATCTGTCTGTTTGTAAAGTGACAGATATATCGGATATAGATCTGTCCTCGGATTTCTTTTTTATTGGAAAGACAGATGAAGAACTATCTCTTGTCTGCAAAACGGAAGATACGCCGCAGTATACGACCGAGCGTGACGATGGATGGAGAGGATTTCGTATTCAGGGAGTATTGGATTTTTCGCTTATCGGGATTCTCTCAAGACTTTCAGGGATTCTTGCAGAACACAAGATAGGAATCTTCGCTGTTTCAACCTATAATACGGATTATATCCTTGTGAAAGAAGAGAACTTTGAGCGGGCATTGGAAGTGCTGGCTTCTGAAGGGTATACAGTAGCATGAAATTTCAGTTTAAAATGTCGTAAGGGTGAATTTGAAGGGATAAAATATGTTTTTTGGTGTAGAAGATTTAAAGACAGATGAAATATTTTTAAAACTAACTAAAACATGTGAGGAACAACCTGAGAAGAGGTGGCTCCCGGCTTATTATTTGGATATTTGTTTAGTGGATGGAACCACGATTGGAAAATGCGATTTAAGGATAGGACACAATGACAAAACATATATTGGCGGCAACATCGGCTATGGAATTGATGAACCTTATCGCGGACACCATTATGCCGCCAAGGCATGTAAACTTCTGTTTCAACAGGCGAAGAAACATGGCTAGGATTATTTGATTATTACTTGTGATCCGGCTAATGTAGCTTCTTACAAAACTTGCGAGCATGCAGGCGGTATATTTATTGAGACAGCAAATATTCCAGAAGATAATGAAATGTATGCGGAGGGTAAACGAAAAGTGAAAATCTATAGGTTTGATATATAAACCGGAAGATAATTTGCTACAAGATTTCACCTTTATATGACATATTTGAAAATATTTATAACGGCAAGGTATATACCGGTACCGGGAAAAAGGTTGCAGAACTTATAGATTCGTCGGATGAAGTATTGGAATGCGCATGTGGAACAGGTGCTATCAGTATATATATTGCGCAGAAGTGTAAAAAGTTGATCGCAACAGACTTTGCAACCGGGATGCTTCGGAGAGCAGCAAAGAAATGCCGGAATTACCCGAATGCTGTTTTCAAGAAAGCTGATATTACAAATATCAAATGCAAAGATGCTCGCTTTGATAAGGTGGTTGCAGGTAACGTGATCCATTTGTTGCCTGACCCGGAGAAGGCACTTCATGAATTGGAAAGGGTAGTTAAGCCGGGAGGTGAGATCATCATTCCCACTTATATCAATAAGTCAAAGGGAACGGGAACAGCAGCGGTTAAGTTCATTACTCTTCTCGGAGCAGATTTCAAAAGGCAGTTTGATCTGGATTCATATAAGGCATTTTTTGAAGACAAGGGATATACCGGAGTAGAGTATCATGTGGTCGACGGGCGCATGCCATGTGCTATTGCTGTAATAACCAAAGCTTAGCGTTTTATATTGAAAGATAATGTTTGAATCTTAACATATGTCAATGCGAATAATATAAAGAAATGGTATTGTTTCTTTCAGGAGGTGACATCATGAAAGAAAATGATATCAAGAATGCCGGAAAGGCATTAACAATTACCACTGTGTTGACACTTTTTATTGCCACTTTTGAAATGGTAAATGCACTTAGGTTCTATAAGCCGGGAATGAATCTGCTTGATATAGCTAGTTATGTACAGGCTAATAGATGGATATTTGCTTTTGTATTTATATTTGCAAATCTTGTTCTTTTTCCCAGTGCGCTGCTTCTTTATAAGGCGAATGGAATCAGTCTTAAAAAGGAAGTATACGAAAGAGAGACTCTTGGCGGTGATATTCTTTGGGGGGTGATACTCGCAATTGCAGCCAGCCTGTTAAGTCTTCTTTCTTTGCCTATATATAAAGGCTGCACAGAACTTGCTTTTGTAGAAGATGAAAAGATGGGAGTAGGAATAACTATTCTTTATGTAATCGCACTAGTCTTTGTGAGTGGAATTTGCAAGGAAATATATTTCAGAGGCTTTGCAAGAAAATTTTGTGGGCAGGTATTTGGAGAGATTACGGCACTTTTACTATTCAATATGCTCTTTGGGTTACTTGACTGGTATAATTTTGGATATTCCTTCGTGCTTGGACTTGTATGTATCTTTGGTTATCAGAAAAGAAAACACATGATAGTTCCTATGATTATACACGGTGGAGTGAATTTAATTAGTATCATATACATCGTTGTTATGGGTAGTCATTAAGGAGGCGTTCCTATGAATAAAGATTATTTTGTAAAACAGCTGATGACATTTGCAGAAGAATACAAAATTGAAGTAAGTGAAGAACTGGTCGGTGATATCGTGAGTCTTGCCAGTTTTAGAGTGGTAAAGAAAGGGGAGATACTTGCTTCTATTGGAGATGACACAACCTATGCAGGGCTTATCCTATCAGGAGTGGCACGTGCATATTACATAGATAAAGACGGAAATGACATTACAAGAGGTTTTGCTCAGGAAGGTGTCATGTTTATGGATGAGGGCTTTTTTGGATATACAGATAGAAACTGTATGTGGGAAACGCTCGAAGAAACAACAATCATGATATGCGAGACAGCGGCTATAAAAAAGATGATAAAAGAAAATGATTCGTTTAAAGATATTTGGATTTATCTTTTAGAAAGCGCTATGAGATATAAGATATACAGGGAGAATGGCTTCCTTGTAGAAAATGCAACCGAAAGATACATACATTTTAAAAAGCTATATCCTAATCTTAGTGAGAGGGTATCTCAAAGACATATAGCAACATATCTTGGTATCACACCGGAGTCTCTTAGCAGGATCAGAGGCGCAATGAAGGAAGATTAAACCGGAAGATAACTTAACAAAACAACTAATAAGAGGTGAAAAATCAGGGCCTGGCTATTAGCCAGACTCTGATTTTTTTATTGACAAAAGAATAAGATTGTTACATAATATATCAAAATGATATATCAAAACGATATATTAAAGAGAGAAGGAGCGTGGAGTTTATGAGGCAAAAAATGAGAAAGTGTTTACTGCTGATTTCGTTTCTGGCTTTCCCTATTACTATATGGTATTTCTCTCCATACCTTATAATCAATGCGGCTATGGAGCATATAATTAACGGAAGTTTTATTGTATTCTGTTTGATGCTTATACTATCGATGTTTTTGGGGAGAGCGTGGTGCGGTTATCTTTGTCCAGCTGGCGGTCTTCAGGAATGTGCCATGAGGGTTAAGGATGATCCGGCAAAACAGGGGAAGAGAGATAAAATCAAATATGTTATCTGGACTTTGTGGATAGTAACTGTGATAGTAACATTCATATGCGGGAAAAATGATGTGACAATTAATCCTTTTTATATGACTGACCATGGCATTTCAGTTTCGAGCATTTATAATTACGTGATATACTACGGAGTAGTTATGCTGTTGGTTTTTCCAGCGTTAATACACGGCCGAAGAGCAGCTTGTCATTATATCTGCTGGATGGCACCATTCATGGTGATCGGAAGTTCGATTGGAAGACTTCTTCATCTGCCTCAGCTTCATATCGAGGTTGAAAAGGATAAATGTGTCGGCTGCGGAATCTGTAATAAGGCTTGTTCAATGGGGCTGGATGTAAGGCAGATGGTAGCTGATAGCAGTATTTTAAAATGTACTGAATGTATACAGTGTGGAGCCTGTGTGGATGGCTGCCCTAAGAATGCTCTATCATATAAATGGACTTGGAGAAGGTAAAAAAATGGCTAAAGACAGAAAGATAGATGTTGTGATACTTGGACTTCTCGCACATGAGGATCTTACGGGATATGATATCAAGAAACAGATAGATGGTGCGATCAGTTTTTTCTGGAAAGGAAGTTTTGGAAGTATTTATCCTGCACTAAGTGATATGGAAAAGCAGGGACTTGTAAAACGTAAGAAAGCGGATGTTACCAGCGGCCGTGAGAAGATATTTTACCAGATAACCAAGAAGGGTAAGGATACTCTTAAGGTATGGTTAAATGATGAGAAGGCAACAAATGACCTCAAGTATGAGACGCTTCTTAAAATGTACTTTGGTGGTTCAGAAGATAGAAGTGTGACAATACGAAATATTGAAATCTTTGAGGAACAGGTTAAGGGTAATCTTGAGGTACTTAAGATCTATAAGGAGAATCTGGAAAAGATTCTGGATCAGGAGGACCACCTCCATTTTTATTTAACTGTTACTTTTGGGATTGAGACTTATGAAGCTTATATGAAATGGTGCAATATGGCTAAGAAGATTTTGAAGGAGAAATAAGATGAGTACAGCCATAGTATATTATTCTATGCTTGGAAATAGTGAGATGATTGTATATCACATCATAAAGGAAGTGAAGGATCATTGGTATAAGAATATTACCGGATTTAACAAATATAACGGCAAAGGCAAATCCAATCGCTCCTGTTTGGAGAAAAGTTAAAACTTTGTAGAGAAACGAAAGGTATTTAGGAAATATAATGGATATAGAGTTATATTATCAGGAAAAAGGTAATGGAGAGCCGTTTATTATGCTTCATGGAAATGGAGAAAATAGCGACTATTTCTGCAATCAAATAGAATATTTCAGCAGGAACTATCATGTTATCGCAATTGACACCAGAGGACATGGGAAATCACCGAGAGGAGAGGCACCATTTACAATTGCGCAGTTCGCTGATGATTTATATGATTTTATGATGCAAAAAGAGTTGAAGAAGGCGATTATTTTAGGTTTTTCTGATGGTGCTAATATTGCTATGAAATTTGCCATAAAGTATCCGGACATGTTGAGAGCGTTGATTCTAAATGGTGGCAATCTTAATGCAAAAGGTGTAAAGGGTTCGACGCAAGTTCCTATCGAAATAGGATATAGGATTGCAAGTCTTTTTGCTGACAAATCTCCTGAAGCTAAAAAGAATGCGGAAATGCTTGGACTTATGGTTAATGATCCGAATATCAAGCCAGATGAGCTTTCAAAGATAACAGTTCCTACACTTGTTATTTGTGGAACGAATGACATGATAAAGGAATCTCACACAAGAGAGATTGCAGATAATATTAAGAATTCTGAGTTGATGATTATTAAGGGGAATCATTTTGTAGCCAATAAGAATCCGGAAGAATTTAATAAGGCAGTGGATGGTTTTTTGACAAACCGGGGAAATGTAATATGAAGATAACTATAACGCAAAGTATGACAATTCCAATAGATAGTACCGCAGTGAAATACCTTGTTGCCATGGATTCATTTAAGGGGAGCTTAAGTTCGATTGAAGCGGCAAATGCTGTTAAAGAGGGAATATTAAGAGCTGATCCTGAAGCAATTGTAAATGTCTGTCCATTGGCTGATGGAGGCGAAGGGACGGTTGATGCTTTGATATACGGAATGAATGGGAGTTTTCAGTCTGTCAAGGTATCGGAATGCTTGAAGCGTTGGGGGCTCATTTTCTTGATAAGGGAGGAAATGAGATATCTCGTGGTGCGATAGGACTTGAAAATTTGCATTCCATAGATGTATCAGGTATGAATAAGGAGCTGTGCCAGTGTTCATTTATGATAGCATGCGATGTAGATAATCCGTTATGTGGTGAAAAAGGCTGTAGTCAAATATTTGCAAGGCAAAAAGGCGCAGATGATGATTCGATAGAAAAGATGGACAGATGGCTGGAATGCTATGCGGATTTGACTAATGATACATTAAAAGAAAAAAATGAATTTATTGATAAGGATTATCCGGGAACGGGTGCTGCCGGTGGATTGGGATTTGCATTTAAGTATTATCTGGGCGGTGAGCTTAAGCCGGGAATTGATATTGTGATTAAAGAGACGGGTTTGCTTGAATATATTAAAAATGCAGATGTTATTATTACAGGCGAGGGCTGTATGGATTCTCAAACTTCAATGGGAAAAGCTCCGGTAGGATTAACGAGAGCGGTTAAGGCGTGTGATACGTCTAAGAAAGTTGTTGCACTGGCCGGTAAGTTGGGTGAAGGTGCAGAAGAATGCAAAGATTATGGCATAGATGAATGCTATGGGATAACAGATTATATACATTATGATGATTTTGCAGAGTATATGGATAAGGAAAATGCATATTCGAATCTGTCAAAGTTGGCAGAGAACATTTTTAAAAGTTGACACATAGAATTAGTTATAGATAACGAGGAAAAGTAAAAATGATATATCTTAATTCGTTTGAATTGAGCGATAGAAAGGTGAATGATCCCAATATTTATCCTTATAATGTATTTTGTGGAAAAGAGATTCGTAGATTTGTATTTTCTGAAATTACAGTTTTATATGGGAATAATGGATCGGGAAAATCTACAATCTTAAACTTAATTGCAAACAAGCTTAAACTAAAAGGAAAAGAGTATTCTGATATAGCTATTGATTTTAGTGAAAACACATACTTTGGAATTGTTGATTATTGTGGTCGTTTTTCAGCAGAATGCAGTTATGAATTAGGGCAGAACGAAGAAACAGGAAAGCTGGTTAGGAAACTACCGGATAATAGTCGTTTTATAAAAAGTGAAGATATCTTATATGAGGTTAAGAAAATAGAACAGAAGAATGTATTGGCTGATGGGATGGTTTATGATTATGTTAATAAAGGAATGACAAAAGAGAGTGCTAAGGCTTTTCTTGCAACAAAAGAGGGAAGTAAACAAATGGACTACATTCTTTTTGCACAAGAGAAATATTCTAATGGTGAAACTGCAATGCAGATTTTTGAGGAATATTTAAGACCTGATGCATTGTACCTTCTAGATGAACCAGAGGTGTCTTTGTCACCGGCTAATCAGGTGATGCTTGCTGAAGAAATAGTAAAAATGAGCAGATATCTTGATTGCCAGTTTATTATTGCTACACATTCTCCGTTTATGTTGGGAACGCTGGATTCAAAGATATATAATATCGATAAACCTGATTGTAGAGTAATGCAATGGTATGAACTTGAAAATATAAGATATTTTTATAATTTCTTTCAAAAGCATAAGGCTGCATTTGAAGAAGATTAGAGGGGGATTTTTAAATATAAATAAAAAGCATTTATGAATATTACTATCGACGAAAAGATGCTTGATTATATAAAAGATAAGCATAATAATTATCTTATTGGAATGATAACAGATAATAAAACTGATAGAATAGATGCTATTATCAATAATTTTGTATTTAAAGAACTGTTTGATGTTGTAGTAATTTCGGCAGATGTTCATAGTAGAAAATCTGAAAGAATTTGTTTATAAAGACAATCAATATAATAGGGGATTAGTAGCGGATATGTTATGTTGTATTGTTTTTTTATGAAAAATTCTTAAACATTCTTCTATTTCCCATCGGACCTCTCTAATTTTTAAGATTCTTTTGTGAACTGAACGTAACAGTTAAGTGATAATATTTTTATCTAAAAGCAGACTGATATCCTCTTTGGGGTAACAACTAATATTCCGGTATCTGTAGGAACGTTGAATGATGTACTTGCAGATGCCGGATTTTTATATAAAAATGAATTTAATATCTGTCATATAGGGAAGCTGATGATAGATATTTTTTGTTGATTCACATTTAATAATATGGTGCAATAAAAAATATGAGGTTTTATATTAAGAAGTACACATAAATGAGGATTGGTGATATAATTATTCATAATCAGTGTTAATGAATAACTGGTTTTTATGTCTACGTTATAGAAAAACTTTGAAAAACGTGTTAAAGGCGGTGCTGCGAGAATAATGGGAAACGATATTGAAACAATTATTATAAATCTTTTTGTAGGATTCATGTGCCTGCTAACGATATTTGTAATGGTTATATTACCAATTATTTTGACTAAACAGTATTATAAAGAACAAAAGAAAAATTTAAAGAAACATATCCGGTTCGATACACCTTTCTGCAGTTTTTTGTGGGAAGACCAGGCAGAACCTGGTTATGAGGGGGAAATAGAAAAGCTGATACAGGTAATGCCGGAATTAAATGAGATCAGACCGGGTAAATGCTATCGCAAATTGGAGTCAATCCTGTCAGACAAGGAGAGGATTGATACCGAAATAAGACAAGTTATTGCTGATTATTTTTGGTTCAAACCGGAAATCATATCGGAAAACTCCACAAGAGAGGAACTTATGGAGGGGATTAGTGTATCGTTTATAACTGTTTACAGAAATGGAGTTACCGAATATGGCATATTTAATGTAAAAGATATATATGTGGATGATTTACGGGTGATTATAAATGAAGACGGTACCCGCGATATACAATATAAAGAATATGTATAGACCACTCTTCATTTTGCCTGTGGAAACAACTTGCGTAAAAGTAATTGTCCGATTCTAATATAATAACATTGATGCTATGTTTGGATTTTCTGGTAGGGTAAGATGACAATAAGGAGAAAAATATGCTGGGTTACGTAATAGTAGTGACTTTTTTCGCTATAGTTATAACCGGATGGATAATATTTTGTATATTCAAATATAAAAAATGGTTGATTAATCATTAGAACAGTGCTTGACCGAGTATGGGTTTTTCTTGTAAAGATCTACGTGATTTGGTATAATATTAACATATTTGATGGTTAGTGTAATATGGTATTTGGGGAGATAATATTAATTGTTGTTATGAGGATTGAAGAAGTATTGATCTATGATTTGTTATTTAAGTGATATGTGATTTGTTTATACATGTTAGGGGTGATCGGATGAACGAAGAAAAACTCAATGCATATAGAGATTTGTTCGAGAAAATGATAGATATGACGACCGATCCGGAAAACTTTGATCGTGATAGATTTGTTGCTGTATTGAAAGATATATGTGAACTCTTTCACATAGCAAAGGGAGTTACGGAGTTTTACAAAAGTGTCGTTGATGAGAATGACGGTGTTGGAGAAGTTTTAATTGATTTTGATAACGGCAGAGGCGAAAAGGTAATAATAAAACGCCGCCTGGTGACTAAGGCGAAAGCTGTTGTTAAGGGTACGATATATGCAGCAAATGAAGATACTTTTACAGACGAAGAACTAAAAAAAATTGACATAATGCTTCGTGCTCTCTTAAGCTTTATAAGTCGTAACAGGATGCAGAAGGCATTAGAACAGACAATGTTTTACGATCCGGTAGGATACAGAAATTTTAATTACTTTATGCGTCATCTTGATACTCTCAATGAAAAAGGGATGATACATGGTAATACGCTTGTGCAGATTAATTTAAGACAGTTTTCTATAATTAACAGGGAAATCGGACGTGACGCAGGCGATGTGGTAATGCGCAAGTATTACGACAGAATAGAGGAAATCATTGGTGGAGATGGCGTGGTATGCCGCCTGGGCGGAGACAATTTCATAATGATTTTTAAAACCGAATTATTGGATGATATCCTTGCTATTATTAAGGGGTATCCGGTTGTTTATGGTACGACAGAAGATAAAAGGGTTAAGGTATCTGCAGTTGCGGGTGTGTATATTGTTCCTGATGACTATGTCTATGAAAGGGCCGGTGATCTTTTTGAGCTGATCTATGTTGCGGTTCAGACGGCTAAGTCTGAGAGTAAGGGAAGAGTTGTCTATTACGATAAAGACACTGAGAACCGAAGAAAGAGAATCCTCAGCATATGGCGAATGTTTCCGGAAGCATTGGAAGAACAGGAGTTTAAGGCGTATTATCAGCCTAAAGTGGACGTTGTTTCGGGAGAAATTGTTGGGGCAGAGGCGCTTTGTCGCTGGATACGCAATGGTGAAGTTATTCCGCCTATAGATTTTATCCCGTTGTTAGAACAGAACACCGACATTTGTACACTCGATTTTTACATGCTTGATATAGTGTGTAAAGACATCAGGAGATGGATGGATGACGACAGGAAACCTGTAAGAATATCAGTTAACTTATCAAGAAAGCATCTTATTGATACTAATCTTCTTGAGAGTATAATGAAGATTATTGATGATAATAGAGTTCCTCACAAGTATGTTGAGATAGAGCTTACCGAGACTATTAACGATATAGAATTTCGTGACCTTAAACGGGTTGTTACGGGTTTGAAGGATGAGGGAATCTGCACAGCGGTTGATGATTTTGGAATGGGTTACTCGTCTCTGAATCTTATCAAGGAGATACCGTGGGATGTAATCAAGATTGATAAATCCTTCCTTCCGACAGATGAAGAAAAGGATTCGGACATGATGTATAAGCACGTTGTCGCAATAGCTCATGAATTGGGACTTGAGTGTGTTACAGAGGGTGTTGAAACATATGGACAGTTAGGGATACTCAGAGACAATAAATGTCGTATTGCACAGGGATTCTACTTTGATAAGCCATTGCCAGTTGAGGAATTTGAAAAGAGGCTTGAGAAAGCCGGTTATGATATCGAGGATGATGAATAACTTATTATGATTGAGAATCTTTAAGGAAAAGGGAAACTGTCAGATTGACGGTTCCTTTTTTCTTTGTGTTTAGTATAATAAATTATTATACTAAACATTAAATATAAAACAAAAAAGTTAGGAGAAGACAAATGGCATTAATACAAGTAAATTATTTATCAAAAGCACTGTTTAGAAATGTTCCGGTGAATGTGATCCTTCCTGTGGATCAATTTGATGCGGGCAATAACTGTTATTTAAATGAAAATGGGAAAAAGTACAAAACACTTTATCTTTTGCATGGTCTGTTAGGAAATTATACAGATTGGGTGAGCTACACCCGTATCAGAAAGTGGGCAGAGGAGAAGAACTTAGCGGTAGTAATGCCATCAGGGGATAATGCGTTTTACTTTAATTTCAGAACACCCTGGAATGATTACGGTACTTATATAGGAGAAGAGTTGGTTGAGGTGACCAGACGTATGTTTCCGCTTTCCGATAAGAGAGAGGACACCTTTATTGCGGGTCTTTCAATGGGAGGATTTGGTGCACTGCGCAACGGTATTGTATATTCGGAGACCTTCAGTCATGTGGCGGGCTTATCCGGTGCGTTGCATATTTTTGAAGATACCTCTGAAGAAGCTAACAATGGACTTTTCGACAATAAAGAAGCGGCTGCCAAGACAGATAAAAATCCATGGGTGGCTGTGGAAGAGATGATATCTGAGAAACGTTCTATTCCAAAGTTTTATATGGCGTGCGGAACTAAGGATGAACTGATGCCTGCAAGTGTTGCATTTCGTGATTTCTTAAAGTCGAAAGATATTGAAGTGACGTGGGATGAGGAGGAATATGGTCACGAATGGGATTTTTGGGATAGCCAGATTAAGAAGGTTTTAGACTGGTTGCCACTTTGATGTGATATAACTGACTTTTATGTAAATATTATAATTTGGAGGAATAAGTATGTTATTTTTGTGTTACCCTAAATGTTCAACTTGTAGAAAGGCAAAAGACTGGCTTGATACTAATGGTGTGAAATACGAGGAGCGTCATATAGTTGAGGACAATCCTACTTATGAGGAACTGAAAAAATGGAACAAGGTAAGCGGTTTGCCACTTAAAAAATTTTTTAATACCAGTGGCATGTTGTACAGGGAAATGAAACTTAAGGATAAGTTGCCTGATATGAGTGAAGAAGAACAGTTAAGACTTTTATCAGAGAACGGTATGCTTGTGAAACGTCCTATGGTTGTCGATGGTGACAAGGTGCTTGTCGGTTTTAAGGAGAGCGACTGGAAGGAAAATTTATTGTGAAATTACAGAAGTTATACAGTTATGTAAGACAAGCAGTGCAGGATTACAAAATGATAGAAGATGGTGATAAGATTGCGGTTGGAATGTCAGGTGGAAAAGATTCTTACACTCTTCTTTATGCGTTAAATGGTCTGAAGGATTTTTACCCTGAGCATTTTAATATTGTAGCAATAACTGTGGATCTTGGTTATGACGGATTTGATACCGACAGCATCGGTAGAGAGTGTGAAAAACTTGGCGTGGAATATTATGTTGTAAGGACTGAGATTTCCAAGATGCTTAATGAGGCTGGTTGCTCATTATGCGCAAGACTTCGGAAGGGAGCATTTGGTGAGAAGGCCAGAGAGCTTGGTTGCAATAAAATGGCGTATGCTCACAATATGGATGATGTTATAGAGACAATGATGCTATCCCTAATATATGAAGGGAGGTTTTCTTCGTTTGAACCGGTGACAAGATATGATGATACCTGTCTTACACTGATAAGACCGCTTATATATATACCGGCAGGAAGAATTAAGAGCTTTGCGCAAAAACAGGGAGTGCCGATAGTTAAAAATCCCTGCCCGTATGATAATAATACCGAAAGAACCTATGCAAGAGAGTTGCTAAATGGGATTGAAAAGCATGCACCGGGTACGAAAGCCCGCATGATGACTGCGGTGAAAAAGGGATTATATGCGAAGGACTTTTATGAAAAATAGATAAAGAATAGAACTTTGATTGTCATAAATTGGACTTGCTAAAAGCTTTGTTTTAGGTTAGAATGTGTCTGTTTGAATAGTTATTTGTAGAATTATGCGTATTGACGAAATAGAGGATGAGGTGTCACAATGAGAATAGGTTTGGATGTTGGTTCAACAACCCTTAAATGTGTGGTATTAGATGATAAGGATCAGATAGTTTATAATGATTATCAGAGACATTTTTCGCAGATTACGGAAAAGACTGTGAAAATGCTTACAGACATTAAGGAGAAGTTTCCAAGCGAAAAGGAGATATGTCTTACAATATCAGGTTCGGCAGGAATGGGTATTGCAGATACTTTAGGTATTCCTTTTGAGCAGGAAGTGTATGCCACAAGAGTTGCAGTCAACAAAATGATACCGGGCACTGATGTGGTTATAGAGCTTGGTGGTGAGGATGCCAAGATTCTTTTTCTTACAGATGGATTAGAGGTCAGAATGAATGGTTCATGTGCAGGAGGTACTGGAGCATTTATTGATCAGATGGCTACGCTTCTTGATATGGAAGCCGGTCAGATGAATGAGATAGCTAAGAATTATGAAAAGATATACACTATAGCCAGTCGATGTGGTGTATTTGCCAAGTCGGATGTTCAGCCTCTTCTTAATCAGGGTGCACAGAAGAATGATATATCTGCAAGTATATTTTACGCAGTTGTCAATCAGACAATTGCCGGTCTTGCACAGGGAAGAGAGATAGAGGGTAAGGTGGTTTATCTTGGTGGACCGCTTACATTCTTATCAGAGCTTCGTAAGGCGTTTGACAACACCTTGAAACTTAAGGGTGTTGCGCCTGATAACTCATTATATTTTGTTGCACTTGGTGCGGCACTTAAAAAGGATAATAAATCATTTAACATAGATGAGCTTATTGAGAAGATTGACGGTTATACGGCAACAGGCGGGTATGCGAGCTGTAAGCCATTGTTTACCTCGAAAGAGGATTACAATAAGTTTATTGTAAGACATAAGAAGAATTCAGATCATATCAAGAACGTGGACAGTCTTACCGGTCATGCATTTTTGGGAATAGATGCAGGTTCGACCACGATTAAGGCTGTGGTAATTGATGAAAATGCGAACATTCTCTGTTCAAGATATCTTCCAAACGGTGGTAATCCGGTACCGCTTATCAAGGAGTTTATGGAAGATTTGTATAAGGAATACCCGGATATTCACATTGAATCGTCAGCGGTAACCGGATATGGCGAAGAGATGATAATGAATGCATTTGGCGTGGATTTTGGTATCGTTGAAACTGTGGCTCATTTTACCGCAGCTAAGAAATTCCAGCCGGATGTTGATTTCATAATTGATATAGGTGGACAGGATATCAAGTGTTTCCAGATAAGAAACAATGCAATAGATAATATTTTCTTAAATGAAGCATGTTCTTCAGGTTGTGGTTCATTTTTACAGACATTTGCGGGTGCACTGGGATACGGCATTGAGGAATTTGCAAAGCTTGGCCTTTTTGCGGATAAGCCGGTTGATCTTGGTTCACGTTGTACTGTGTTTATGAATTCATCAGTTAAGCAGGCGCAGAAAGACGGTGCATCTATTGAGAATATTTCAGCGGGACTTTCGATTTCAGTAGTTAAAAATGCTTTGTACAAGGTAATACGTGCGGCTTCGGCAAGCCAGCTTGGAGAACATATAGTTGTTCAGGGTGGAACTTTCCTTAACAACGCGGTTCTTCGTGCTTTTGAACAGGAGATAGGTCATGAGGTAGTAAGACCTGAGATGGCAGGAATTATGGGAGCATACGGTTGTGCTCTGTATGCCATGAATAACAGCACCGGTAAGAGTACTGTTGTCGATGCAGAGGGACTTAAGAATTTTACTCATGAGATTAAGATGACTACATGTAACGGATGTAGCAATCATTGTAAATTGACAATTAACATATTTGATAATGGAAGAAGATTCATAAGCGGTAACCGCTGTGATAAGCCTACACAGAAGAAAGCGGAAGGACCGCAGTATGATCTCTACAGTTATAAGCTCCATTTACTCGAGGAATACAGACATTCCAATATACCGAAGGAGAGAGCTAAAGGAACTATAGGAATTCCTATGGGTCTTAACATGTACGAGCTCCTGCCGTTCTGGTACACTTTATTTACAAGATTAGGATTCAATGTTGTAACTTCGCCTAATTCATCGAGAAGTCTCTATCTTAGCGGACAACACACAATACCGTCTGATACCGTGTGCTTCCCTGCTAAGCTTATGCATGGACATATCGAGTCGCTTCTCAAACAGGATGTAGATGCGATATTCTATCCATGTTTATCATATAATTTTGACGAGGGACTTGGAGATAATCATTATAACTGTCCGGTTGTAGCATATTATCCAGAGGTGTTAGAGGCAAATGTCAAAGCACTCAGGGATGTGAAGTTTATATATGAATATCTCGGCATACACAGACGTAAGGATTTCACTAAGAAGTTCCATAAGGTACTTGAGAAATATTTTGGAAAAATGAAGTTTTCGGATGTATCGATGGCTTGTAATTATGCTTACGAAGAGTATGACAAGCATATGAGCCTTGTGCGAATGGAGGGAAGAAAGTATCTCCGTATTGCCAAGAGAGAGAGCAAGCCGGTTATTGTACTTGCGGGAAGACCATATCATCTTGACCCTGAGATTAATCACGGTATTAATAAGCTGATATGTGATCTTGGAGCAGTCGTTGTCACAGAGGATTCGGTATCTGATATGGCACATCCGGTAAGAACCAAGGTACTTAACCAGTGGATGTATCATTCGAGAATGTATGCTGCGGCTGAATATGTTGCAGATTCAAATGATCCTAAGTTAAATCTTGTTCAGCTTGTATCTTTTGGATGTGGTGTTGATGCTATAACCACCGATGAAGTGAGAAGAATTCTTGAGGAAAAAGGAAAAATTTACACACAGATTAAGATAGATGAGATTACAAATCTGGGTGCGGTTAAGATAAGACTTAGAAGTCTGTTTGCGGCAGCGGGACAGAAAAATTAGGGTTTGATTAAGCTGTTTGAATGACAGACGCACAATTATGAATTGATTATAAGTTGTGGTCGAAACTTTTATAGATATTTATATTGTTTACGGCTCCAGTGACAGTCATAATTGCTGCGGGACCCGTTCGCGTATTATAGAAAAACGTATACGGAGTACTTAGAAACTCTTATCTACGGACAATCAAGACATAAAAATAAACCATAATATATCGTAATACGGCGTCCGTAAAAAGATAATAAAACATCCCTACAAACCCCAATTTGCAAATGAAAGAAAACAATAGGAGGAAGATTACTGTGAGTAAAAAAGAGAATACTTCAAACAGAAATGTTGCTGATGCAGACAACACCTGTAATGTTAATATTGGTGCGGGAGGCACTCCTAACGGTAGTCTTGATGGACGTGTGGAGTTTACAAAGGAAATGAAGAAGGATTATACAATTCTTATTCCGGATATGCTTCCTGTTCATTTCAAACTCCTCAGAAATATATTTTTACAGAACGGATATAAAGTAGGACTCTTAAAGAATACAGGAAGACGTGTGGTTGATACAGGACTTAAATATGTACACAATGACACCTGTTACCCGGCACTTCTTGTTATCGGTCAGATGATCAGCGCATTACAGAGCGGAAAATATGATGTCAATAAAGTTGCACTGATGATAACTCAGACCGGAGGCGGTTGTCGTGCGTCTAACTATATTCATTTACTTAGAAAGGCTCTTGTAAAGGCAGGCCTTTCACAGGTCCCTGTAATATCATTGAACCTTTCGGGACTTGAGAGCAACAGTGGTTTTAAGTTGACTCTAGAGATGTTATATCAGGCTCTTATCGGTCTTACCTACGGTGACTTATTTATGCTCCTCAAAAATCAGGTGCGTTCTTACGAAGTCAATAAGGGTGAGGCAGATGAACTTATTGCAAAATGGGTTAAGGAATTGTCTTCTCAATTCAGGCATAGAAAAGGTTATACTCCAAAGGGTATGGAGAGAAACATGCGTGCTATTGTTGAGGATTTCAATAAGATAAAACTTAACAAAGAGCCTAAGACTAAGGTTGGAATCGTCGGTGAGATATATGTTAAATATTCTTCGATGGCTAATAATGACCTTGAGAATTTCTTAGTTGAGCAGAACTGTGAGGTTATGGTTCCGGGTGTAATGGGATTTATGATGTTTAAGATTGACAACCGTATTGAGGATATTAATCTTTACGGTGGTAATCCGGCTAAGAAGAAGGTTGTACAGGCTCTTATGAAATATTGTGAGATGCTTGAAGGAATGTTATATGATTGCGTATCTAAGTACAGTGATTTTATGCCGCCATCAAAGTATGCACATATTAAGGAGCTTATTACAGGTGTCGTTGGACTTGGCAATAAAATGGGTGAAGGATGGCTTCTTACAGCAGAGATGTTAGAGCTGTCTGAGTCGGGATATGAGAATATAATCTGTGCTCAGCCATTTGGTTGCCTGCCTAATCATATAGTTGGAAAAGGTATGATAAGAAAGGTTAAAGAGATTTATCCGCAGGCTAATATTGTTCCTATTGATTATGATCCGGGTGCAACCAAGGTTAATCAGGAAAATCGTATTAAACTTATGCTTGCTGTTGCAAGAGAATCAGAATAAAAGGAAATGGCAATATGCGTATTTGGGGAAAATTAATTAAAGATAACCATTTAGTAAGAGATACTGTGGTCGAGAATTATGATTTTTCTTTGTCGAGAACCAAGAAGGTGTATGACGCATTGGAAAAGATGTGTTATGAATTTGATCTTGCAAAACCTATATGGCTCGAGATTAATAAGAAGGATTTTATCAGACATTCCAGAACAAGATTTACCAGTGACAGCTTTATAGAAACTATTGATTTTGACTATCTGGATTTTCAGGTTATTGAGGAGGACTATTGAGTCCTCCTTTTTTCAATCTTTTTTAAATGTAATAATCACAAAAGTGAAAAAATTCCGTCACAAATTGGTCACAAATGGTTAGTAAGATAAGCCACATAAGATAAATATGAAGCGGACAGAGACGACACATACATATCAGTCGTTAATAACGGTTCGCATATGAAAGGCAGGTTTTGATCATGGATAACGAGAACATGAATGGTGAGAACACAAGTAACGAAAGCGTGAACGGTGAGAGCTTAAGTAATGAGAATGTGATTAATGAGAATGTTGGTGAAGAGAAGAAGAATGGCACAGAAGATGTTATTGACAGCGTAGCATCTGAGGTTAAGGAAGATTCCTCTGAGACATCAACTTATCATTTAGAGAAAGAATCTATACCGGTTCAGAAAGAGTATGTGACCGGCAATCCATATGTGAATAATCCATATAGTCAGACAGCTTATACAGATAACAATTATACAGCCCCTCAGGAAGCAGGAAAACCTAAGAAGAAAACAAAGGTTAAGAAACAGGGGAGCGGAAAGGCTAAGAAGGCATGTTTTTTTGTAGGTAAGGCCGCTGCATTTGGTCTTGTTGCCGGTGGTGTGATGTTCGGAGTCAATGCCTTGGGCAATAAGGCTACAGGTGCTAATGTAAAACACGCTGAAGTCAAGACGGTTACAACTGCTGATAGTGGAATGAAAGATAAAACCACATCGGGAAGTGATGTTGCGGATGTTGCAGAAGAGGTTATGCCTTCGATAGTTTCAATCACCAACACCTCTGTTCAGGTTGTACGTTCATGGTTCCAGTCATATGAGCAGGAGGTTGAAGGCGCAGGCTCAGGAATCATTATCGGCCAGACAGATAAAGAGATATTGATAGCTACTAACAATCATGTTATAGATGGAGCAAAAGAGCTTACGGTATCATTTAGTGACGAAACCGCAGTAGAAGCAACTGTCAAGGGCGTTGACAAAGCAATGGATCTTGCGGTAATTGCCATAGATGTAAATGAAATGGAAGAAGAAACACTTAGCAAGATCAAGGTTGCAGCACTTGGTTCATCAGACGATTTAAGAGTTGGTGAATCTGCAATAGCAATCGGTAACGCATTGGGATATGGTCAGTCAGTTACTGTTGGATACATCAGTGCATTGGAAAGAGAAGTGGATGCTGATGGAAAGACAATGAAATTATTACAGACAGATGCAGCAATTAATCCGGGTAACAGTGGTGGAGCTTTGCTTAATTCAAAGGGCGAGGTTATCGGAATCAATACAATGAAGTTTGTTGATAGCACTGTTGAGGGAATGGGATATGCAATTCCGATATCTAAAGCAATTCCAATTATTAATGACCTTATGAATGAAAAGGTGATCAAAGAGAGCGAGCAGGGTTATCTCGGAATAAGAGGAAGTGACAGTACAGACGAATATGCTAAGAACTTTAACATGCCTAACGGTGTATATGTTGTTAAGATTCTTGAGGACTCTCCAGCAGATAAATGCGGTCTTAAAGCGGGTGACATAATTACAAAGTTTGGTGACAGAGATGTCTCTACCATGGAAGAGCTTCAGAGTGTTCTTTCTAAGAAGAAAGCCGGTGAAGAAATAGAAATGGTCATCCAGAGAAATAACGAAAAAGGTGAGTACAAGGAGATTACCTTGAAAGTTAAACTCGGTGCTAAGAAGGATATGCCTGCTGATGATGAGAACGACAAGTCGAAGAAGTCAGATAAGAACAGCAAATCTTCTGATGACAATGAGCAGGAACAAGACAATAATGAAAACAGTGATGAGAGTGCAGACGATTCACAGGACAATGGTGCAGATGTACCGCAAGAAGATGGTAATAATTATCAGCAGGTTGATCCTGAAGATTTCTTCCGTGAGTTTGAAGAGTACTTTGGCAGATAATAATATGTAAGTGTTGATATAGAACAGTCACAAGATGCAGTTAAAAACATTTTGTGGCTGTTTTTTTGATGCTTAAGAGAAAATAGAAAATTTTTTAAAATCAAGTATTGACCAATGGTCAATTTTGTAGTATATTCTCTTTAAGGACAAAAATGACCAATGCTCATTTTTGGATTAGTATAGAAATTTTTGAAAGGAGAGCGAGAGATAATGATAGCTGTTGGTAAATGGATAACCAGACATAAAGCATTAATTATTATTTTGAGCATTTTACTTATTATTCCATCTGTGATAGGAATGATAAAGACAAGAACCAATTATGATCTGTTGAGCTATCTCCCGGAGTCATTAGAGACTGTATCGGGACAGAATATAATGGTTGATGAATTTGGCATGGGCGGTTTCTCGATGATTATAGTTGAAGGCATGGAGATGAAGGATGTAAGTGCCCTGAAGGAAAAACTCATGAAGATAGACCATGTTGAGGATGTAATTTGGTATGACAGTATAATGGATATCACCATTCCATATGAGATGCTTCCTGAGGAATATCAGAAAGCGATATTTAATGGTGATGCCACCATGATGATAGCATTGTTTGATGATACTACTTCCTCAGATAACTCTATGAATGCGGTAACGGAGATTAGAAAGACGGTAAATGAACAATGTTTTGTATCCGGTATGACGGCATTGGTAACAGATGTTAAGGATCTGGCACTTTCTCAGATTCCGATATATGTGGTCATAGCAGCAATATCTACTCTGGTAGTGTTGATAATTACAATGGATTCTTTTTTTACACCAATCATTTTCCTTTCGGGAATCGGGCTTGCGGTTTTGTATAATCTGGGTACTAACTGTTTTCTTGGTGAAACCAGTTATATCACAACTGCCCTGACTGCGGTTCTTCAGTTAGGAGTAACAATGGATTACTCGATCTTTCTTCTGGAAAGTTATAGGGCAAATAAGATTAAATATTCAGACAGTAAAGAGAGAGCTATGGCTCATGCAATTTCCAATACATTTGTATCGGTATGCGGAAGTTCACTTACAACGGTGGCAGGATTTATGGCCCTGTGTGTTATGACATTTGCACTTGGTAAGGATTTGGGTATTGTAATGTCGAAGGGTGTTTTGCTGGGAGTTATAGTATGCGTTACTGTTCTTCCGTGTCTCATCCTCGTGTTTGACAAGCAGATTGAAAGATATAGTCATAGAGAGTGGATTCCTGAATTTAAGAAACTGTCTGATTTCCTGTTAAAACATAGATGGGTAGCTATTGTATTGTTTGTGATTGCATTTATTCCGGCAGCCCATGGTAATAACAATGTTTCTATCTATTACAACCTTGACAGAGGTTTGCCTGAGGATCTTCCATCTTCAATAGCAAACAGAAAACTTGAGGATGAGTTTAATATGAGTGTAATGCACATTGTCATGTTACCGTCAGGACTTGATTCAAGTGAGAAGACCAAGGCTATTGAGAATATGAAGAAGGTTGATGGAGTTAAATGGGTTATAGGTATGAATTCAGTTCTTGGCGCTGATGTGCCGGAATCGATGGTGCCTAAGAAATATAAAGAAATGCTATCGAGTGATAATTATGAATTGATGTTTGTATGTTCTAATTATCAGACTGCATCTGATGAGGTAAATGAGCAGATTGAAAAACTTACCCAAATTGCGAAAAAAGTTGATGAGTCATCAATGGTAATCGGAGAGGCTCCTTTAACTAAGGATCTTATGGATACGACAAACATAGATCTTAAGAGGGTTAATTACCTTTCCATAGCGGCGATATTTATAATCATATTGTTCACATTTAAATCAATATCCCTTCCGATTATTCTGGTTGCTGTTATTGAGTTTGCCATATTTGTGAATATGTCATTTCCATATTACAGCAATACTTCGCTGGTGTTTGTGGCAAGCATTGTAATAGGAAGTATTCAATTAGGGGCAACAGTTGATTATGCGATATTGATGACGTCGAGATACTTGAAAGAAAGAGGTCTTGGCAAGGGAAAGAAAGAGGCAGTTTCTATAGCGCATAAAGCATCTATCAAATCAATAATAATCAGTGGTTCATGTTTCTTTGCAGCTACATTTGGTATAACACTTTACTCAAGTATTGATATGATAGGTTCAATATGTACACTTCTTGCACGTGGCGCTGTAATAAGTGTAATAGTGGTAGTAACTGTGCTCCCGGCATTGCTTTGGATATTTGATCCGATAATTTGTAAGACAACATGGGGACTTCGCAATGTTAAGTTAAGTAAAAATACAGAAAATAAGAATGTATATAAGGAGGAATTATTATGAGATCATTGAAACGCATAACATCGGTAACATTATCAGCTGCTTTGGTGGCAGGACTTGTGCATGGACCATTTATGACTTCCTGTGCAGCAGAGAGTGTTGAGAAAAATGAGACAGTATATGTTAACCAGACTGCCTCAGGTGATATAGAGAAAATAATAGTTTCCGACTGGCTCAAGAATGTATCGGGAACAGGAGAAATAAAGGATAAGTCGAATCTTAAAGATATCAAGAATGTAAAGGGTGATGAGAAGTTCAAGGAAAACAGTGGAGAGATAACCTGGGAGGCGAATGATACAGACATTTATTATCAGGGCACAACAACAGAGAAGCCGCCTGTTGGTGTAAATGTTTCTTTCAAGTTAGACGGAAAGGATATCAAGCCAGAAGAGCTTGCAGGAAAATCAGGAAATCTTGAAATTACTTTGCAGTATTACAATGAAACAAACTATGAGGATAAGATAGATGGAGTGTCAACAAAGCTTAAGAGTCCGTTTCTTATGGCATCTACTGTAATTCTACCGGTTGATGGTTTTTCTGATGTTGAAGTCAGCCAGGGCAAGATAGTATCGGAAGGAAGTAATCAGATTCTTTTGGCATATGGTGTGCCGGGACTTTTAGACAGTTTGAAATTAGCAGATGACACACGTAAGAAGCTTGAAGATGATTTGAGTGATACCGTTACTATAACAGCAAAAGTTAAGGATTTCGAGCTGGGCTCGATATATACGGTCGCAACTTCGGATGATCTTACGGCGGTTGATCTTGATGAAAACAGTGACATGGATGAACTTGAAGATGCCATTTCTCAGTTAGAGGATGCATCTGAAGAATTGGTTTCAGGTTCATCTGATCTTTCGGATGGTGTGAAGACATTGCAGGATAAATTCAAGGACTATTCGAGTGGTGTATCTAAGGTTAGTAAAGGTGCTGCATCAATTTCAAAGGGAGCCAAGAGTCTTTCTGACGGTATTACCAAGTATACGGATGGTGTGAAATCTGTAACAGACGGCACTAAGGATTATGTGAAGGGAACAGGAAGTCTTACTTCGGGAATTAAACAGTATATAGCCGGAGAAAAACAGGTTGAAGCGGGTGCTAATGAATTAAATGAAGGAAGCAAAAGTTTTCCGGAACAATACAATGAGTTTTCAAAAGGCTTGAAGCAGTATACAGACGGTGTTGATTCTGTGGCATCTAATATGTATGAACTCTCGAAAGGTGCAGATGAATTATATAAGGGTGTAGATGCAGCTGTGACAGGTGTAAAGGATACCAATCAGGGTATGACTGAGGCGCTTCAAAAACTTGGCGGAAACGCAGCGGGATATGAGAGAGCTATAACAGAGCTTGCAACTATGCTTCAGACAGATGAGACACTAACGGACGAGCAGAAGAGTTCATTGCAGGGGATAATTGGAGAGCTTACACAGACAGCAACAAATGAGAAGTCTATTTTGCAGGGTATACAAAGCAGCAGTGATCCTAATGCGATAAAGCAGCTTGACGGACTTGTTGGCGGTGCTAAAAAGTTGTCAGAAAGCGCAACTGCTCTTTCAAATGGTGCAGGTCAGTTATCCGATAAAAGTGCAACATTAATTTCTGGAAGTGCAAATGTAAGTGCCGGTATTGCTAAGGTAGTAGGTGGCATTTCGAGTCTGTATGATGGAATCAAGAAGCTGAGCGAAAATAATGATGCACTGACCACAGGAGCAGATACTCTTGAAAAGAGTGGTAATTTACTTACAAGTGGTATTGGTCAGTTGACATCAGGTACCGACTCACTTACAAGTGGTGCGGCAAAGCTTTCAAAGGGAGCAAAAAATCTTTCATCAGGTACTGCTTCACTTGACACGGCAACTGATAAAGTATACGATGGTATCGGCAAAATCTCTGATGGCTCTGATAAGTTATCAGACGGTATGAGTGAGTTTAAGTCAAAAGGAACAGACAAATTAAGAAACGAGTATAATGATAAGGTTAAGACCGTATTAGATCGTTTTGATTCCCTGACCGGAGAAGCCGGCAGATACAATTCTTTCTCGGGACTTGCAGATGGTATGAACGGAAAGGTTAAGTTTATATTCCAGACATCGGAGATTAAAACAAAGGATTGAATGAAACGTCATACGGTATGGAGATGATTTGATGGGTAAGATTGAAGAGAACAAGAAAAAGAAAAAAGATGCGATCGTTAATTCTGCATTTTCCCTGTTCATAGATCATGGTATCAAGGATACATCGATTGCAGATATAATGAAAAAAGCGGAACTGGCAAAGGGAACCTTTTACCTCTATTTTAAGGATAAATATGATGTCAGGGATTATCTTGTACGAAAGAAGGCGGCACAGCTTTTCGAAAATGCGATTGTTAAGCTTAAGGATAGTGAGATAACAGAGTTTGACGATAAGATAATATTTATTGTTGATTACATGCTTGATGAGCTTAATAATAATAAAATACTTCTCAAATTTATTTCAAAGAATTTAAGTTGGGGTATACTTAGAAATTCAATTGAGAACATGTCTGTAAATGATGGAGAAAATGCTGCGGATTATATAGAGCAGTTAGCGGAGGAAAGTGATAAGCATATCAGAAATCTCGAAATGTTGTTTTTTATGATTGCTGAACTTATCAATTCTACAGCTCATTCAGTTATACTTTATCAACAGCCGGTTGAATTACCTGAACTGAAAAAAGAATTGTATCCAATAATTATCAATATGATACATTCTTTTGAAGAAACGAACTGATGAAATACAGATATTAATGAGGCAGACTGAATACATTGTTAAAAGTGCTTAAAACAATGTATTCAGTTTTTTTATATATTACAGGTTGACGAAATAATATTAATAATTATAATAAAGAAATACTTAAAGAATGTGAACATGATTTTAGAGATAGTAAAAGGAGATGAGGAATTAGCATGTTAAAAGTACTAAAGTTTGCAAAAGACAGATGGTATGTGATATTAGCAATTATTATGTTGCTCTTTGTGCAGGTATATTGTGAACTTACGTTGCCTGATTATACTTCCGATATAGTAGATGTCGGAATACAGAGTAAAGGTGTGAAATATCCGATTCCGGAGAAAATGTCGTCTGACACATATGAAAATCTACAGCTTTTTATGTCGGATGATGAAATTTTGCTGGTTGAAAAATACTATTCAAAGAAAGAGGATATTTTTGAATCAGAGCTTGATAAGTTGTCTGAAGAAGAATTGACTGAATTAGAATCAGCTATGCTTATTCCGGAGATGATGACCTTCTTGCTGACATCTGACAGTGAAGAGGCGAAAAAAATGCAGAGTGGTCTTTTTGATTCTCTTGGTATGAATAAGGAGCAGATGGGTTCTGTTTCAGTAATAGATTTTTTGAAAAGTATGCCTCAGATAAAGAGAAATGCAATCCGGGAAATGCTAGAGAATCAAATGTCGGATTATCCTGAGTATATGTTAGAGGCATCCGGTGTTTCCTTTGTTCAGGCAGAGTATGAGAAATTAGATTTTGATATGAATGAATATCAGATGAATTATCTAAAGATTATGGCTGTGAAGATGCTGTTGATTGCAATTATAGCATTGGCAGTCAGTATTATTGTAGGTTATCTTTCCTCTAAACTTGCAGCATTTACAGCGAAGGAATTGAGACAGAGGATTTTTTCAAAGGTTATGAGTTTTTCTAATGCAGAAATGAATTCATTTTCTACATCATCACTTATTACCAGATGTACAAACGATGTTCAGCAGGTTCAGATGGTGTTGACTGTATTTTTCAGGATCGTCGTTTTTGCTCCGATAATGGGAGGAGGAGCTATACTTAAGGTTATCAACAATACCGCCACTATGGGATGGACGGTAGTAGTAGCTGTTCTTACGGTTATGGCGGTAATTGCAGTGCTTATGCTGGTTGCTATGCCGAAATTCAAAATAATGCAGAAACTGGTGGACGGACTTAATCTTGTATCAAGAGAGATTCTGACGGGTCTTCCGGTAATACGTGCATTTGGCAGAGAGGAATATGAGGAGAAACGTTTTGACGGTGCAAGCAGAAATCTCATGAAGACACAGCTTTTTACTTCCGGGGCGATGGCTTTAATGTTTCCTACTATGATGTTCATAATGAACGGAGTAAGTGTTCTGATAGTATGGGTAGGAGCAGGAAAAATCAATGCCGGTTCGCTTCAGGTTGGTGAAATGATGGCATTTCTTGTATATGCTATGCATATAGTAATGAGCTTTTTATTTATTTCAGTAGTGGCTATAATTATTCCTCGTGCGGCTGTTGCGGCAGATCGTATTGATGAGGTATTGAACTCTAAAACTCTTATATTGGATAAAGAGAAACCGGTAGATATTCCTAATGGTTTGGGTGAGATTTCATTTAATCATGTATCCTTCGCTTATCCAAATGCAAAGGAGGATGCACTCAGTGATATAGATTTTACAGCTCCTGCGGGTAAGACCACTGCAATAATCGGAAGTACAGGATGCGGAAAATCAACTCTTGTCAACCTTATTCCAAGATTGTTTGATGTGACAGAAGGTTCTATCACTATAGATGGTGTTGATATTCGTGATGTGAAAATGAAGGAGCTTAGAAAGTCAATCGGATTTGTGCCACAGAAGGGAACACTGTTCTCGGGTACCATTTCTTCCAATATACGATTTGGTGCAAAGAATGCTGGCGATGATGAGGTTGTTCGTGCCGCAAAGATTGCACAGGCTACTGAGTTCATAGATGAGAAGGAGAAAAAATACGAATCTGAAATTTCTCAGGGTGGTAATAATGTTTCCGGAGGACAGAAACAGAGACTTGCCATTGCGAGAGCGATTGCTAAGAAACCTAAAATATATGTATTTGATGACAGTTTTTCAGCACTTGATTATAAGACGGATACAGCACTTAGAAAAGCACTTAGAGAAAATGTGGGTGATGCTACTGTTATAATTGTTGCACAGAGAATTAGCACGATAATGCATGCCGATCAGATACTTGTATTAGAGGATGGTAAAATTGTTGATCGCGGTACGCATGAGGAATTAATGAAAAACAGTGAGATATATCAACAGATAGCTGAATCGCAGTTATCGTAGTTTTGGAATAATAAAAGTGAGGGATGTCAAATGGCAGAGAATATAAAACAGCCACCTAAAAGAAAAGGGTTTCATGGCAGAGGTCCACAGGGGCCTGTGGAAAAGCCGAAGGACTTTAAGGGAACATTAAAGAAATTATTGGAGTATATATCAAAATATCAAGGACTTATCGTTTTTGTGGTTGTACTAACAGCTGCATCAACTATTTTCAACATTATTGGTCCTAAAGTACTTGGTAAGGCGACGACAGAGATTTTCAATGGTTTAGTCAGTAAAATACAGGGAGGAAACGGTATAGATTTTACTAAACTGTCTCGCTTTATATTGGTACTTGTGGGACTATATCTGTTTTCTATGATAATGAGTTATATTCAGGGTCTCATTATGACAAATGTTGTACAAAGAATTGCATTTCAGATGAGAAAAGAGATTTCTGAAAAGATTAATCGTCTTCCCATGAATTACTATGACAAGAACAGTGTGGGAGATGTGTTGTCAAGAATTACCAATGATGTGGATACTTTGACACAGGGATTGAATCAGTCGGTTACTCAATTGATATCATCAGTAGCAACACTTATAGGAATTCTTATAATGATGCTTTCAATCTCTCCGCTAATGACTTTGGTTGCGCTTCTGCTGCTTCCGATTTCAGGATTTGGAGTTGCGGTAATATTTAAAAATTCCCAGCAGTATTTTGTGGCTCAGCAACAATTTCTCGGTGATGTCAACGGACAGATAGAGGAGTGCTTTGGCGGCCACAACGTGGTTAAGCTGTTTACAAGAGAAGATAGCGTTTTGGAAGAATTTAATGACACCAATGACAAGCTGTATAATTCAGCCTGGAAGGCACAATTTATTTCGGGTATGATTCAACCTATAATGGTCTTTGTTGGTAACCTGGGATATGTAGGTGTTGTTATTCTTGGAGGATACTTAAGTATCAAGAAAGTAATAGAGGTTGGTGATATACAATCATTTATTCAATACGTCAGACAGTTTACACAGCCTATTCAGCAGGTCGCTCAGATTTCCAACATGCTTCAGTCTACAGCAGCTGCAGCTGAAAGAGTGTTTACTCTTTTAGATGAACCGGAGGAGGTAATGACCTCAGATAATCATACGGATAAGTCCATTGACGATATAAAGGGTGATATAACATTTTCACATGTATGCTTTGGATATAATCCGGATAAGATAATTCTCAAGGATTTCTCGGTTAAGGTTAAAGATGGACAGAAGGTTGCTATAGTAGGACCTACCGGGGCAGGAAAGACTACATTGGTCAAGCTTCTTATGAGATTCTATGATCTTAACTCAGGTGATATATTTATCGATGATGTAAATGTCAAAGAATTTGACAAGAAAGAAGTGAGAAATGCATTCGGAATGGTATTACAGGATACATGGTTGTTCAAAGGAACCATAATGGAAAATATCAGATACGGAAGACTTGACGCAACGGATGAGGAAGTTATTGCTGCTGCAAAGGCGGCTCATGCACATCACTTTATTCAGGCACTTCCCGGTGGTTATGAGATGGAGCTCAATGAGGAGGCGACAAATGTTTCACAGGGACAGAAACAGTTGTTAACCATTGCACGTGCAATTCTTGCAAATAAAAAACTTTTGATTCTTGATGAGGCTACATCTTCTGTCGATACGAGAACAGAAGTCAGAATACAAAAAGCAATGGATAATCTTATGAGAGGAAGAACAAGTTTTGTAATCGCACATCGACTTTCTACAATAAGAGATGCGGATATTATTCTCGTAATGAAAGATGGAGATATAATTGAGCAGGGTAATCATGAGGAGTTGATAGAAAAGAATGGATTCTATGCAGAACTTTATAATTCACAGTTTGAACGCATAGCATGAAAGACTTAAAGATGTGAAAGTTATATTATATGTAAATTGTAGTAAAAACTGTCGCTCGGATTATCGGGTGGCAGTTTTATATTTAATAAAAAAGCATATAATACTTTGCGTACTGCGTATATAAATGAGTAAAACTATATTGAGATAGATTTTATTATTTCTAATGATAGTATTATTAAAGTACCGCCATATATGTTGTGGGCAGCAATATAAGATAAGTGATGAAGTATCCATAAGACTTCAATGGAATGTACTAAGGCTGGAATGGAGAAGAAAAAACTAGAATTGGGAAAGTAAATTTATACTTGACATTCAAATAAAAAGTTATATACTAGTTATATGTTCCAAGGGTGGAACTTTTATTTTTTTGATTAACAATAAGTGTTTATGAAACAAGGGTGTTTCGAGGTCCTTACTCGAAGCACCCTATTTTTTGTTTTTTGGAAAGGAATATGCAATGAGTAATCTTCATGAAGAATGTGGTGTCATTGGTGTTTTTGCACCTGATAATTACAGGATAGCAAATGATGTGTATTATGGTCTGTATGCTTTACAGCATAGAGGACAGGAAAGCTGCGGTATAGTAGTTAATGATGACGGATTGTTCTTTTCGCACAAGGATATCGGACAGGTAAGCTCAGTATTTAATGAAGAGGAGCTTACAAAACTGCCGTGTGGGAAGATGGCGGTGGGACATGTCAGATATGGTACAACCGGAGGAAATAATCGAAATAATTGTCAGCCTATGGAAGTGAATCATCAAAAGGGTAAGATGGCACTTGCTCATAACGGTAATATAAGTAATGCTTATACACTTAGAAATGATTTGGAACTTAGCGGCGCGATTTTTCACTCTACTTCCGATACAGAGATAATTGCCTATATTGTGACGAGAGAAAGATTAAAATCACCTTCGATTGAACAGGCTGTGTTATCCACCATGAAATATTTAGAAGGTGCATATTCGATAGTGGTAATGTCAGCTAAGAAGTTGATTATTGCAAGAGATCCTCATGGATTCAGACCTCTTTGTTATGGTAAATGTGAGGATGGACGATATGTAGCAGCTTCTGAAAGCTGTGCATTAGAAGCTATGGGCGCTGAGTTTGTCCGTGATGTAAGACCCGGTGAACTCATAGTATTTTCTGACGATGGAATAGTAAGTTATACTGATTATTGTGACACAAAGAAGAAACAGATATGCATATTTGAATATATTTACTTTGCAAGACCGGATTCAGAAATAGATGGTGTTTCAGTTCATGGCGCAAGAATTAAGGCGGGACAGATACTTGCAAGAGAATATCCTGTAGATGCAGATGTAGTAGTAGGTGTTCCGGATTCCGGACTTGATGCAGCACTTGGATATTCAAGAGAATCAGGTATTCCATATGGAATAGGTTTTATCAAGAATAAATATATAGGAAGAACCTTTATATCTCCAACACAAAATGAGAGAAATGATCAGGTCAGGATAAAGCTTAATCCTATCAGGGAAACAGTTGAGGGCAAGAGAGTTGTACTTATCGATGACTCGATTGTAAGAGGTACCACAAGTGGACGCATCGTTAAGTTATTAAGGGATGCAGGTGCTAAAGAGATACATATGATGATATCTGCACCACCATTTACCAATCCGTGTTACTACGGTACAGATATTGATTCTAAAGAGAATCTTATAGCATGCAATCACACTGTTGATGAGATTGCCAAATTGATTGGAGCTGATTCGCTTGGCTATCTTCCGGTTGAAAGTCTTTCGGAATTAGTAGGGCATGATGGAATTTGTAATGCCTGCTTTACGGGAAATTATCCGACATCGGTTCCGGAAAATGTAAGCAAAAATCGTTTTGAAAAGCGTTTGTCTGAACACTAAATTAGGGTTTGTAGGGATGTTTTATTTTCTTTTACGAACGCCGTATTACGATATATTATGGTATATTTTTATGTCTTGATTGTCCATGGATAAGAGTTTCTAA
>CADBCZ010000037.1 GCA_902793335.1 uncultured Lachnospiraceae bacterium | reverse complement strand
TGCGGAAGGCGGACTATTCAGTGCCTCTTTAGAGGCAAGCAGGGAACAGCGGCTTATAGCCGCAGAGCAAACCACCGGCTAAGCCGGTGGTAATGATTTGCCGGATGTAGTTGGTTTCTTAAATGCAATATTCTTTGTGTGATACCCTTTAAAAATAAAAAAACGTATATATTTCTATCAAAACAATGAATAAAATATATCATTTTATCAATAATTTTGGGCCTGTTTATTGCCAAATATTTTTATAATATACATTCATTCATAATCGTAGACACGGGGTTTTTGACAGATTATAATGCACAATCATGATGCTTATGAGGAGGTGAAAATGATAACTCCACAGATGATTTTTGTCACGCCGATATTGCTTGCGAGTGTGTATACGGACGTAAGGACAGGTAAGATTAAAAATAAACTACTAATAACAGCAATGATTCTTGGATGCTTACTTGATTATGTAACGGGAGGATTTGCGGCAGTGGTTGACGGGGTTAAGATGGCAGCGGTTATTATCGCATTTTTATATGTGTTGTTTCTGATCGGAGGTTTAGGCGCCGGAGATATTAAACTGCTGGCGTTTATAGGATTGGTGCTTCCGGGAGATGTGATACTTATAACGATTCTTTCGTTTTTAGTTGCAGGTGGGATTGCAGTTGTGAGGATAGTGATCCGGATCCTAAAAAAAGAGAAGGCGTTGGTTAAAGGAGAAACAATACATTTTTCAGTGCCTATAGCAATGGCATTTGTGTTGGAGGTGTTATTAAAAGGAGTAATATGAACGCGGTTAAAATTGGAGTGATGGACAAAGAAACACGATACGTCGAGAGACTGGGTGCCTATCTTAGTCACTACGGAAATTGTATATGGAATGTGTCAGCATTTACCGATAAAAACGTGCTTGCAAGATATATGGAGGATAGAAGGATTGATCTGTTGATTGCTACTGACAGAGAGCTGATAGAAGAGCTTTTTGGGAAATATCCTGATAGGACGTATGTGTTTCTGACGGATGAGACGGATGTCAGAAAAAATTTCGGACAGAGGATATATCAGTTGTATCGCTATCAGAGTGCAAGGGTTATAGGGGACAATATAAGAGATATAGTTGATTATAAGGGGTTGCTTACAAAAGCTGATAAGGTAAGCGTTATCATCTATTCTCCTGTTGGCAGGTGCGGAAAAACAACGTTGGCAAAGCAGTTTGTAAGAGAAGTCTCGGGTGATAAATGGTTGTATGTAGGTATGGAGGATTACGGAGGGGACCTGGACAGTGACAGGGGAGATGACTTTCTTTACTACATAAAAGAACGAAGGGATGAGGAAGTAAAAGAGATAATTGAGGGTTGCGAAGGTTGTATTCAGTCACCGTTTTCTCTGTTTGATGTCAGGAGAATCGAAAGGGATGATATCGAATGGTTTTTGAAGTTGTTTGAGGAGGAAAGTCTGTACAGGGGTGTTGTTTTTGACATGGGTAGTGCGATGATGGAAAGCTATGAAATAATGCTTGGATTTGACCATATAATAATTCCTTTTCTAGACGTGCCTGTGTCGCAGAGCAAGATTCGGCAGTTTGAAGAACTGATAGAGGCGTATGAGTTAAATGAGATTAGGGAGAGGATGCACTTCATCAATATGGATTGTAAAACGCCTCCGACAGAGGAGATGCTTAAGCTGCTTGGATGATGGATGGGGTGACATATGAATAAATTAAAAAAAGAAAAAATATATTTGCAGGACAGGCTCTTTGCTAAACTTGGCGGGCAGGGAAACATAACCGATGATGAGATAAAAGCGCTTATCGAGGAGGAGGTTCTGATAAGGAGCAGACAGGTCTATCTTGCAGTAGAGGACAGGATACAGCTTAAAAAGGAGTTGTTTAATGTATTCAGACGACTGGATATTTTGTCCGGATTTTTAGAGGATGATGATGTGTCGGAGATAATGATCAACGGATATCGCCATATATTTTTAGAAAAGAACGGTGAGCTTATCGAGGCAAAGGAATCATTTTCTTCAGAAGAGAGACTGCGCAATGTTATACAGCAGATAGTAAGCAACTGTAATCGAATTGTAAATGAGACAAATCCGATCGTTGATGCAAGACTCTCAGATGGTTCAAGAGTTAACGTGTGCCTGCCTCCTGTGGCACTTGACGGAGCAACCATGACAATTAGAAAGTTTCCGAAAGAATTTTTTACCATGGATAAATTAGTTGAAATGAATTCCATTACAGAGGAATGTGCAGAGTTTTTAAGAAAACTGGTGGTAGCGGGATATAACATTTTTATCAGTGGAGGGACGGGAAGTGGCAAGACAACTTTTTTGAATGTACTGTCCAACTACATCCCGTCGACTGACAGGATTATAACCATTGAAGATGCGGCGGAATTACAGATAAGGGATATTCCCAATCTGGTAAGGCTTGAGACAAGAAACGCAAATGTTGAAGGGGAAAATGCGGTTTCTATGTCTGCCCTTATCAAAGCAGCATTGAGAATGCGTCCTACGCGAATCATAGTTGGTGAAGTGAGGGATGCAGCTGCAATGGATATGATGAATTCAATGCTTACAGGGCATGATGGCAGTCTCAGTACGGGTCATGGTAATTCAGCAAAAGAGATGATGCTTAGATTAGAGACCATGATACTGATGGGATATGACATGCCTGTTGCTGCAATAAGACAACAGCTGTGCGCTGCGATAGATATAGTCATTCATCTAGGCAGGTTAAGAGATAATTCAAGAAGAGTTCTGGAGGTGTGCGAGGTGATGAGAGTTGAAAACGGTGAGATTGTTCTGTCACCTATATATGAGTTTAGGGAAACGGGGGAAAGGGATGGAAGGATAATCGGAAAGCTGGAAAAGGAGGGAGAGCTTTATAGTACAGAAAAGCTTGCAAGAAGTGGTTTGAGTATCAAATAGGATAGGAAAGGAGGATTATGTGGAAATCGATTATAGGAAATATCGCTTCACGTGGAGAGATTGGTTGGAGTATCTTATCAAAATGACTGTTAAGGGCTGTATTATAGGATATCTGTTTTATGATTCCCTGAAGATGTGTATTATCTGTATTCCGTTTTTTGTGATGGATTATAAGAGTATGAAAGGGGAGAAATTAAAGGCGCAAAAGCGGGAACTTACGATGCAGTTTAAATCAATGATGGAAGCGCTGGTTACCTCTTTGACGGCAGGTTATTCGTTAGAGCGGGCATTTACGGATGCAAAGAGAGATATGTCTCTGGTCTATCAGGATGACGCAATTATATTTCATGAACTGGATGAGATTATTAACGGACTAAATGTTAATCTGCCGGTAGAAAAGCTCCTCAAGGATTTTGGAGAAAGAAGCGGAGTGGAGGATATAGAGAATTTTGCAAATGTTGTAACGGCAGCCAAGAAAAGCGGAGGTAATCTTATACGGATTATAGAAAAGACGGTTAAAAGCATTTCTGACAAAATAAATGCGGAAGAGGAGATGGAAACTATGATATCCGCAAAGAAGTATGAAGAAAAGGTAATGATGATAATGCCGTATGGAATATTGCTGTATTTGAGGATAAGTAACGGGGGATTTTTGGACGTGCTATACCATAATATGTTTGGGGTGCTTTTAATGACGGTTTTTTTGGCAGGAGTATATGTGGCAAATGTATGGGCTGCGAAGATAATGGAAATACCGGTGTAAACAGTGCATCGTAGAAGGGAGAAAAATGATTGAATATTCAAATGGTAAATGTGGTTATCTATGTTCTGATCATAACGCTGATTCTGTATTGTTTCTTTGTTAAGAATAAGACTGATCGTAAGTGGGTAGTGTTTGTAAAGAATCATTTATTTGTATTTGTATTTCTGTTGGCGGTCAATACATTGAGTTTTGCGGTATCCATGAAAGAAAAGAAGTCTGAGATTTATATTGAAAGACAGGAGCTGGACGGAAGTGATGATGAGTATACCTTTGAAGCAAAGATTGAAGGAGAAACGATCCCGTTTAAGTTAAATGTACCGCCTAAAAAGTTAAAACCCAAAGAGGCAAAAGCTTTGATGGATGAAGCAATTAAATATCTGGATGAGCATGTGAAGGGCGAGAATGTCTCTCTTGAAAAGGTAGATGAGCCGCTTGATTTTAGTCTGGACAGGAAAAAATATCCGTTCGAGGTTGAGGTGATGCCGGGAGACTATGGATTGGTAGATGAAGATGGTAATTTGAGAAATCATAAAGAACAGTTAGAAAACGAGGGATATTCAGGAAGTGAGATGTCGTCCGGTATTTTGACTGAGGTTAAAATTGTGCTGAACTACGATGAAATAGAAAGAGAAAAAACATATGCATTTAAAGTTTTTCCGAAGGAAGAGAGTAATACGGAAAAAATCATTTCAGAGATAGAACGATTATATAAAAGAAAAGAGTCTGAGTCGGCTTATGAGGATGGTTTTTTTCTGCCGGCAAGCTATAAAGGTATCGATATTGTCTCGCTTAAGGAGAATGTAATTAGACCGGAAGGGGTGTTGATAATAGGACTTCTTATTGCACTCCTGTTGATACTTAGAGAAGCTGAGAATAAGAAGAATAATGAACTGCAAAGGAACAGGGAGCTTCTACAGGCTTATCCGTGGTTTGTCAATGAAATGGTGCTTTTGCTGGGCGCAGGAATGCAGGTTAAAAATGTATTTTCATTACTGATTGAAGAAGGTGCAGATGCTAATTACAGAGCAACGCTTATAGCTGAACTACAGAAATCCGTGCATGATTTTGATATTGGAATGTCTGAGACAAAAATATATTACAACCTGGGACGAAGACTGAAATTGCCGTGCTACATAAAACTGTTAACCCTGTTGGAGCAGAATGTTACAAAGGGCTCTAAGGGATTGGTGGCGGTGCTTGAACAGGAGGAAAATAACGCACTTTTTGAGCGGATTAATCTTGCAAAAAAACGAGGGGAGGAGGCAGGTACGAAATTGCTTGGTCCAATGATAATTCTTTTGATAATAGTAATGTTGATAATCATGGTTCCTGCGTTTATGAGCTTTACCTAAAGTAAACGACTATGCTAAGCTCATCTGTTGCCCAAAAGGCTTAGATTCGCTAAGCGTTGCTGTATTCGGAAAGGAGGTGATGGGTATGAGCGTAGGTTGCAGGGCATGGAAAGACTTCTTAAAGGATGAATCAGGTATGGGAGTTGTAGAAGTAATTCTGATAATTGTGGTTCTTATTGCCATGGTAATAATCTTTAAAGAACAGATAACAAAGCTGGTCAACAATATATGGAAGTCTATTAACGATGGTGCCAAAAAGATTTATTAAAAAATAATTTTGACTATTAATCATTAGAAAAAAATCTGGAAAGCAGGCAGATCCTAAAAAACAAAAATCTAAAACAGGAGGTGTACTATGAAGAATAAAGGTCAGATTACAGTATTTATGTCATGCATGATTAGTGTTTTGCTCATTCTTACCTTGACTGCACTCGAGGTTGGAAGGATGTATTGTGGCAGAATGAAGATACGGGCTGTGATTCATAGTGCACAATCCTGTATTCTGGCTGATTACAATAGGGAATTGTTTGAGAGATATCATTTGTTATTTGCTGATCCGACTTATGGGACGGGAAGCCTTGCGATGGTTGAAGAAAAGTTTAGGGATTATCTGGAGAAGTCACTTAACGGTGAGGGTGTAGTTAACAGTATATACGATTTTGAGATTGGCGATATTGCATTAAGCGATTATAAAACAATTATCGATGACGATATGTCATTGCTAAAAAGGCAGATTGTAGATTATGAGAAGGAAGAAGGCGCAGCAAACAAAATTATTGAGTCAGGAAAGAAAATGGTAGATTCTTCAAAACAGGTTGATGAGGCGTCAAAAAAAACGCAAAGTGAGGCGACAGAGATACCGGCATCTGCTGAAAATGCGGGTGGAGCAGATGGGGATGCTATCGGTACGGATAGTGTCGATACAGAGCCTGCAGAAGAGGTGAAGGACCCGAGAAATATATTAAAAGAAATGCTTTCAAATGGTGTACTTGCAATCTTGTTACCCGAGGGAACTCGGGTGTCGAACGAGGATCATGATTTTTCGGATGCTCCTTCAAAAACATATCTCGATAATGATAAAGATGATAAGGATACGGATTTTAATGATGTTAATAATCTGTTGAATGTACTTAAACAGTCAGCAAAAGAGGATAAGACAACTTTGATGAGTGTTGGTAGAAAGGCTGCTTTTTGTGCTTATGTGGACGATCATTTTTCTTGCCTTGGAGAAGAAAAGGACACGGTGATGAAATGTGAGATTGAATATATTTTAAAAGGCAAAACTAGTGATAAGGATAATCTTGAAGCTGTTTTATCGGATATTATATGGATGAGAATGCCTGTTAATTATGTATGTCTTCTCGGTGATGCCGCAAAACAAAGTGAGGCTCTTACTCTGGCAACAGCGATATGTTCCTCAACAGGGACACTTCCTATGGTTGAGATAGTTAAGTATCTTTTATTGGGATGCTGGGCTTATGGTGAATCTGTATATGAGGTAAGACTGCTTTTACAGGATGAAAAACTGCCGTATGTCAAAACAAGCGCTGAGTGGAATACAGATCTTAAGTCGCTGAAGAAAGCAAATAATACAATATCCTCTTCGGTAGGGATGAGTTATAAAGATTATTTGAACTTAATGCTGGCAAAGAAAGAGAGTAAGGATGTAACATATGCGAGGTTGTTGGATGTCATGGAAATCAACCTGAATAGAAATGATGAAAAATTGTCCATGGTCAATATGTGCGGGGAATTCACCTTGCAGGGAAAGATTACACAGATCCCGAAGCTGGTAAATGTAAAGAAGAACGATATGTCTGTTTATGATTATTATTTTAATGAGAAATTCTCATATTGATATCTTCTGCTAAAAGCTCTTACATAAAGCAGAAAATGAACACCGCCCTTTAAAAATAATTGATAGTTTTTTCACCTCTCTAAGACAAAAGGCTTTTTGTAAGGGTTTTTAGCAGAAGATATTTATTGCTGTGCAATACCGCCTGGACGCGCAAAGAGTTGCAAGTGGTGCTTTGTTTAAAAACAATCGTAAGTATAAAGGGAAGAAGAGTTATGGATAGTATATGTTTGGGAGTGAGAAATGGAAAATAACAGAGGAACGGCAGTAATAGAAGCATGTATTACGATACCGTTATTTTTATTTTTTATGTTGTTTGTCATATATGTTTACAGGATGTTTTATGCAGATGCACGCATACATCAGTGCCTGGCGGAAGCATCGATTTATTATGCTCAAAGATGTTATCTTGAAGATAAACTTGCCTCGGCAAAAGAGGAGGTTAAGGGCGGAAACGTAAGCGTTGCGCTTGCCGGAACAGCTGTTATAAATAACAGGTTTAGAAAATATCTTGGGGATGATGTATGTATGGAACAGGTAGTGGCAGGAGGAAAGAAGGGGATAGTGATCACTGTTTTGCCGGATGGAAGCGACGACAAGGTTTTTGTGGCACGCGCAGTGTATATGAGCAGGATAGATATTCCTCTGCTTTGTAAATTCACGATACCGAGAGTGATTTGTATAAAGCAGAAAGCTTTTTTGGGGTATGAACCTGATGGGGAAGACAGTGAAGATGTGTATGTTTATATTACACCAAATGAGGAGGTATATCATTTGAGCAGAAACTGTTCGCATTTAAAAAGAGACATACATGAAAAGTCGGGCGTTGCAGGTGGAGTGGCATGCAGTTTTTGCGCCCGCAGGAAAAGAAGTGACAAGGTATATGTGACGGATAGCGGGGAGGTATATCACAATGATCCTTATTGTTTAGGGCTTAAAAGAACGGTTATGAGAGTTAAGAAAAGTACGGTTTTAAACTTAGGTCCGTGTATGAGGTGTGGAAAGGAGATGAAATTAAATCGTGTCAGGAAGAAACAGGGGTAGTGCAATTATAGAAGTTACGATAATGGTACCTATCATATTTGGCTGTCTGTATTTATATATAATGAGTATGCTGTTTGTTACAAAGCATGGAAGGCTGGTGGATGAACTTTCTATGCAGTTATACGAAAATCATGATGACAGTGTTTTGATGCTTGAAGCTGCTGAAAAAACAGAAGTGACTAAGGATAGGCAGGGGAAGGTTGAGGTAATAAGGTATGATGGTGTGATTGATAAATTTGATGTCTTGTTTGAATTAAAAAAATGTTCGGATGATCCGGTTAAAAATTTAAGGAGGTGGCAGTTGGTTGCAGACACAATTCGTTAGAGAAAACATGAATCAATACTTTGTGATTGACCGTAGCGGTGAGTGGGAGGACAGTTATGAGGAAAAACTGTTTTGTGTGACAAAGATACCGTATTTCATGTCTTATGACATAAGACAGCTTAACGGAAGTGCGGCTTTTTATTATCATATGATATTTAAGACCAGCTTAAAGCAGGCTTTTGACTGTGTTGTTTTTACTACCGGGATAATTGAGAACATTATCAAAAGTATAGTTGGCGTTCTTGAAACCTGTAATGAATATCTGATTGAACCGGAAAATGTTCTTTTTGATCCGGAATGTGTATTCCTGGATATTGAAACCGGGATGCTTAAGTTTTGTTATTATTGTGACCAAAAGAATGGAAAAAACATTCGGGAACTTGTTATGGAGATATTGCAGCACGTGGATAAGAAATATGAGCAGGGCTCGGTGAAGTTGTTGAAATTCTATCATTTGTTGACAGAGTTCGATGTGAGTGTGGAAAAGCTAAGGAGCTATCTGGCCGAGACAGGGATGTCCGAAACTTATGAAGGCGATATGCTTAGAAAAAATATATTAGATGCTGATAAGGAGAAGGAAGCTGTAAGCTTTGTTGCCTCGGAAGATAAGTCGGACGTTATTAGAGATAAAAAACTCAATAAAAACGAAAAAGGGAAAAAGGGAATACTTCGTATAATAAAAATACTTATGGTTATCGTGGTCTTATCAGATATCGGACTGTTTGCGGGTCTGTTATTCAATCTGCTTACCTATGATAAGATGGGTTATTTATTTATCGGAATGGCAGTGCTTATAGGGCTGGTCATCATTTACATGCATTTTGAACCGGAGGAAACGCCTGATGATATAATGGCTGAATATGCAGAATCGATAAAAGACACCATTACGGAAGGTAGGGAAAAAACAGATTATGGGAAATTTGAAGTTGAGAAGATAGTGGAAAACAATGTCGAAAATGATGACTTTGGGGGTGCTACGGTTCTTCTTGGCATGGAGCCTGCCGGAAGTTCTGAATGTGCAGTGGAGGAGTGTTCTTACAGATTATATCTTAAACCATCTGATAAAGATAAATTTTCGCCTATATATTTTAATAATCCAAGTGTTCTGATTGGAAGTATGAGTGAAAGCTGTGACTATCTTCTAAAAGAAAGAGAGATTAGTCGCCTGCACGCCAAAATTTTTTATAGGAACGACGGTTATTATGTAATGGATATGAATTCAACAAATGGAACGTCTCTTAATGGAGACATCATAAATGCACTGGAAGAATATCAGATCAGAGAAGGTGATTTGCTTTCATTTGCCGATATAGAGTATTATGTTATGAGGGAGACGGTACAATAAATCTTCTATTTTTTGTTGTAAAATAATGCATTTTCAGCTATACTTATATAGGATAATATCTTTTTTTGGCTGGAGGTGAGGGATACGAAGATTAA
This sequence comes from uncultured Lachnospiraceae bacterium, assembly GCA_902793335.1. Classification (GTDB taxonomy): domain Bacteria; phylum Bacillota; class Clostridia; order Lachnospirales; family Lachnospiraceae; genus CAG-590. The sequence goes on along the minus strand of CADBCZ010000037.1, from coordinate 20,216 downwards.
CATTTATTATGGCGGACGCGGGTTGCTGGAAGATCCGACAATATATGTTATTAATAAAATGTCAGAGGTCTTAAGTGAGCTTCGGGTGGAAGTTGAGCGTTATAATATATTTGAGGATAAGAATGCAATAGCAACACTTCCGTCTACGCTAAAAGGTGTTGATGGAGTAATTCTTGCTACCACAGTTGAATGGTTTGGTATAGGAGGATATATGCAGCAATTTCTGGATATGTGCTGGCTGTATGCAGATAAACAGGAGTTATCGCACGTATATATGCTTCCTGTTGTAATGGCAACAACCTATGGCGAGAGGGATGCAGAGCTTAGTCTGGTTAAGGCATGGGAAACTTTAGGTGGAATACCGATTACCGGACTTGTTGCATATGTTGAGAATCTCGACGAATTTGAAAAGAATGAAAGCTATAGGCGTATAATAGAGAAGAAGACGGAAACCCTATACAGAACTATTCATCAGAAAACCGAGAGTCTTCCGACAAGTAATCTTGCAGTGAAGACGAGCATATTAAAGACTCGTACGATTGAACTTACGCCACAGGAAAGTGAGCAGCTCTCAAAGTTTGTTAGCGACGAAACGTATGTAAAACAACAGAAGGAAGATATAGAAGAGTTGTCGGCAATGTTTAAGCAGATGTTGTGGACAGGCGAAGAGGAAGAAAACAGTCCGGATGTTAATGAAGAGGAAGCGATAGAGGATGTTCGCTTAAGTCGTGATAAGGTTGAGAGTCCTGCTTCCGACAGGTATATATCTGCGTTTGAATCACATTTTCATCCTGAGACGGATTTTTCGGCATCATATGCCATTATTATCACTGATGAAGACAGGATACTGCACGTTGAGGCAATAGGCGATAAATTCAAAGCTTTTTATGCAGCAACTGAAGAGGCGGATGTGACTTTGCGCACAACGACCAGATCACTAGATGATATAATTCAGGGTAAGAACACTTTTCAGAGAGGTTTTATGGCCGGAGAGATATCGGTTAAAGGAAAGATTAAGACGCTTAGAATGTTAGATGTCATCTTTCCATTTCAATAAGTCAGAAACATAGATGGGCAGGAATTGTAATCATGTCATATACTGCGTTATATAGAAAATGGCGTCCTGACGAATTTGAGGAAGTTAAAGGTCAGGAACATATAGTAACAACCTTAAAAAATCAGATTAAGCATGATCGTATCGGACATGCATATATTTTTAGAGGGACAAGAGGTACAGGAAAAACTACGGTTGCGAGAATTTTTGCAAAGGCTGTCAACTGTGAGCATCCGTTAGAAGACGGAAGTCCCTGTAATGAATGTCCTTCCTGCAGAGCAATATCATCCGGCAGGTCAATGGATGTCAGGGAGATAGATGCGGCATCCAATAACGGAATTGATAATATAAGAGAGATCAGGGATGATGTGGCTTATCCTCCGACAGAAGGAAAATATAAAGTATATATTATTGATGAGGCACACCAGATTCAGGGGGCGGCGTTTAATGCGCTCTTAAAGACGTTAGAAGAACCGCCGGCTTATGTGATTTTTATATTGGCAACAACGGATTCTCACAAGATTCCGATTACTATTTTGTCGAGATGTCAGAAATATGATTTTAGAAGAATAAGTTTAGAAACTATTTATGGACGTTTGAGTGAACTTCTAAGCAGAGAAGGTATAGAAGCAGAGGAAAAAGCGGTACGTTATATTGCCAAGACAGCGGATGGATCAATGAGAGATGCGTTAAGTCTTCTTGATCAATGTATATCATTTTATCTGGGTCAGACATTAACCTATGATAATGTTTTAGAGGTGCTTGGCGTTGTAGATATTGATGTTTTTAACAGGTTGACACTAAAGGTTGCATCAGGAAAGACCATGGAGGCCTTGGAAATAATTGACGAAGTTGTATGGCACGGAAGTGAGCTTGGTCAATTTGTTGCCGATTATACATGGTACATGCGTAATCTGCTACTGATAAAGGTATCGGATGGAGTAAATGATCAGTTGGATCTGTCAGCTGAAAACCTTGAGAGTATGAAAGAAGCTGCAACTCATATAGAGATGAACACGCTTATGCGCAATATCCGTATTTTTTCGGAATTGTCCAATAATATGAGATATGCTGCACAGAAAAGGGTTGCTCTTGAAATGGCTGTGATCAAGCTTACCACTCCGGAAATGGAGACTGATGAACAGTCATTGATCGAGAGAGTGAGGAAGTTAGAGGATAAGATAAGCGAGGGTCTTGCTATGGTGTCGGAGGAACAGCTTGCTATGCTTGCCTCCGGAGCAATGTCTGACCAGGGTCAGCAAAGTAAAGAAGATGAAGAAGAACCATTAATAAACCGACAGGAAGTATTGCAGAGAGAGTTGACTCCTGCACAATATGAGGATTTGGGCAACATTGCAGATGTTATCAAGAATGTTCAACGAGATTCTAAGTTATATGATATAATGGGTAAAGGGACGGCTAGTATGCTGAGATTCGCAAGTGTGAATGTCGGTCCCGATCAACAATCACTGGTTCTCTCATTTGATCGTTCTACCCAGGGAGATATGGCATACAGACATTACACTGATGGTAAGACGTTGGAGCTTTTGAAGGATATAGTTGGACAGCAGACAGGTAAAGAAGTAGATATTATCTGTAGACAAAAAGATGATTTGAAAGAGACGGATTTACACAGTATTAATCTTTCCAAGATTAATATGATAGTCAGAGAAGAAGAATAGAGGTAACTGTTCGATACAGGTTACTATGAAGTGACTGAACAGTTATGAATAGAGATTATTTAACAGGAGGACACATTATTATGGCAAAGCGTGGAGGTTTTTCCGGAGGAATGCCCGGAAATATGAACAATCTGATGAAACAGGCTCAGAGAATGCAGAAACAGATGGAGGAGCAGGCAAAAGCTCTTGAAGAAAAAACTTATGAGGCATCTGCGGGAGGCGGAGCGGTTAAGGTTGTTATAACAGGCAAAAAAGAAGTGACAGAGATTCATATTGATCCGGAAATAGTTGATCCTGATGATGTGGAAACTTTAGAAGACGCTATTGCTGCAGCGGTTAATGAAGCAATTCGTATGCAGGATGAAGATCAGAATTCCCAGATGGCTAAGATTACAGGCGGTATGGGAGGAATGGGAGGCTTTCCGTTTTAATGGATCTATATAGTGAACAGGTTAACCGGTTAGTCGAGCAGTTGGGACGACTCCCGGGAATTGGTAATAAATCTGCACAAAGACTGGCATATCATATTATAAACATGCCGGAGGATCAGGTGAAATCGCTTGCGGGCTCCATTTTATCTGCAAAAGAAAATGTACGATACTGTCAGGAATGTTTTACTTTGACTGACAGAGAAATATGCCCGATATGCTCATCAAAGACAAGAGATAAATCGACAATCATGGTTGTAGAGACTCCGAGAGATTTGGCGGCTTATGAGAAAACCGGAAAATATGACGGTGTATACCATGTGCTTCATGGCGCTATATCTCCTAAGCTTGGAATAGGTCAGGAGGATATCAAACTCAAGGAGTTGATCGTAAGGCTTCGAGGTGATGTCAAAGAACTTATCATTGCCACTAATTCAGGGGTTGAGGGTGAGATAACGGCGATGTATATAAGCAAACTTGTAAAACCTACAGGTATCAAGGTGACGAGAATAGCATCCGGAATTCCTGTGGGAGGGGATTTGGAATATATTGATGAGGTTACGTTGCTTCGCGCATTAGACGGGCGAACAGACATGTAGAGTTATACAATTGATCAATGTTACATTACAAATATAACACTATGAAAGAGAGGTATTTTTATGAAGAGAATTGGAATGTTAACCAGCGGTGGGGATTGCCAGGCGTTAAACGCTACCATGCGAGGAGTTGTAAAGGGACTTTGCAACATGTATAAGAACGTTGAAATATACGGTTTTCTGGAAGGTTACAAGGGTCTGATACGCAATAACTATAAGTTGCTTGGACCGGATGACTTTTCGGGAATTCTTACAAAGGGTGGTACAATCTTAGGCAGTTCAAGACAGCCGTTTAAACTTATGGGAGAGCCTACAGAAGATGGTATTAACAAAGTTAAGGCCATGAAGGAGACTTATAAGAAACTCAAACTCGATTGTCTTGTAGTTTTGGGTGGTAATGGATCTCAGAAAACGGCAAATCTTTTGAGTGATGAGGGACTTAATGTTATTGGCTTGCCAAAAACCATAGATAATGATCTTTGGGGAACAGATATGACTTTTGGTTTCCAGTCGGCGGTTGATATTGCTACAGCTGCAATTGACTGCATACATACAACTGCGGCATCACATAATCGAGTATTTGTTGTCGAGATCATGGGACATAAGGTTGGCCATATCACCTTACATGCAGGTATAGCAGGAGGAGCTGATATTATTCTTTTACCTGAGATACCTTATGACATTAAAAGTGTTTGTAAGGCACTGGACAAGAGAAGCGAGCAGGGAAAAGGATTTTCTATTATAGCTGTTGCAGAGGGTGCGATATCTAAAGAGGATGCAGCCCTTCCAAAGAAGAAGAGAAAAGAAAAGATTGCTAATCGACCATATCCTTCGGTTGCGTATGAGATTGCCGACCAGATTAAGGACAGCTGTGGATGTGAAGTAAGAGTTGCGGTTCCGGGACATACTCAAAGAGGTGGCGGACCGGATGCATTTGATAGAGTTCTATCTTCCCGTTTTGGAGCGTATGCAGCGGGACTTATCAGAGATGAAAAATATGGTCGTCTGGTAGTTTTGAAAGATAATGATGTTACAGATATACCATTATCAGAGTCTGCCGGAAAGCTTAAATATGTTTCACCGGATGACAGCATAGTACAGAATGCGCGTGCTTTGGGAATATCATTTGGTGATGAATAGATCAAAGCATTGGATTTGACAGTTTATAAGCAAAATAACAATATAGGTAATCCCTGCATATAATGTATGTATGAGAATAGTGCATAAGGAGCATCATATGAATATGCAGGGATTACATTATGATCTGGATTCTATGTTTCCGGAGAATCCGGATTATTTGCAGGAGGAGGAGTTCTGTCTTAAGGATCATGAGAATATTAAGAATCTGTATCCTTCATGGATCAGATTGATAGCTGATATTGTTGAAGAATACGTGGATAAGTACGAATACGATGGGAGTGCTATATATCATGAATATCCTGATAAATTATCTGTTTATTCAATGGCGGAAGATGTATTCTATATGATGGGTTATGATAATGATGCTGATATTATTATAGATATTATACAGTATATGCTGTGTAATGAAATGTATATTAGAAGACGACGTCATGACAAGGTTACAAATCATTTCAAATTTAACAGGCATGTCTGAGTATATGGTTTAAGGACATAGCAGATGGTTTAGGAGTAATAAATGGACGGAAGATTAATAGTAAAATTAATGGTGCTTTTATTGATTTTTTCAGGCACCATTTTTATTGTCAATAAAATGAATAACGCAGGTGTCGATCAGGTGACCACTGAGATGGAGCAGTCAACAATTCCGGTTATGTACGTAAGATATGATGAGCAGATGATCAATATGCTTCACGGCTATACGGGAAAAGTTGATACAACATGTTTTCGGGATACCATAACGCCGATGGATTATGGGCATACTATTGAGATCTGGGTGGGTCAGGGAGACGAGTCTTTTTTAGGGTATGAATATGAACTTAGAAGCCAGTATCAGGGTGATTTGATAGAAAATGATGTCATTTCTGATGTGAGAAAAGAAGAGGGATATGATAAGCTGGCAATTACTTTCCGTACAAAATTAGAAGAATTGTCAGAGTATGTTCTTGTTGTGAAGGCACTTAGAGGTGAGGAGCAGAGCCCTGTGAGATATTATACAAGAGTTGTAGTTGAAAATGATTTTCACACATCTCAACTATTGAAATTCGTGGAGAATTTTAATAATGCTTTGTTTGACAAGAAAGAGGCTGAGAAGGTTATATCAAAAAGTATAGAGCCTAATGAACAGGGTAATAATGATTATCTGTCAAAGGTTAATATACATTCAAGTTTTGATACGATAACATTTGCTTCGCTTGCTCCTATAAGATTGACAAAGCCGGTTGCGTCGATTAAAGAGATTGATGACAGCTATGCTATTATACAACTTAAATATCTTATATCAGCAACTGAAAATAAAGTTCCTGAAACATTTTTTGTAACAGAAGATTATAGAGTAAGATTTGTTAATGAGAATAATGATGTATATTTGCTGGATTATAACAGAAAGCAGGATCAGGTCTTTTCTATAGATAATATCAATACGACTTCCGGTATATTTAAGCTTGGAATATTAGATCAAAAAGATTTTAAATATATTACCAGTTCTAATCAGCACAAGGTAGCATTTGTCCAGACAAGGCAATTGTGGTACTACGATTATGACAAGGGTTCAATATCTAATGTTTTTGCATTTTGTCAGGATTCTAATTATACAGATCCAAGGGCTTCGTGTGATGATAATAACATAAGATTATTGTCGATGGATGATAAGGGTAATATAGCTTTTGCTGTATATGGATACATGAATAGTGGTAAGTACGAGGGTAAGGTAGGTATCGCACTTTATCGCTATATAGCAGAGAAAAACAGATTGGACGAGTTGCTTTTCATAGAAAACAATAAGCCATATAATATCCTGAAAGAGGATATGGAAACCTTAATGTATCTGAATGAAAAAGATGAGTTTTTCTACTTTGATAATGACTGTATTGTGAAAGTGGATATAAAAGAACTGAAATCAGAATTGTTCATAGAAGATATATTAAATGAGAACCTTGCTGTATCGGCAGATAATCGTATAATAGGTTATCCTGATGCCCTTCATTCGGAAGACTGTACCAAGGTTACCGTGCTTGATTTGGAATCGGGTGAAAGCAGGGTTGAGAATGCGTCAGGAGATGAAAGATTACGTGCTATAGGTTTTGTTCAACGGGATCTCGTGCTTGGCAGGATAAAGCAGGAGGATATAGTTGTTGCGCTTGATAAAACCGTAGTGTGTCCGATTGCATCTATAGATGTAATTGATGGAGGCAATAAGGTTGTCAAAAGTTATAGCGATCCGGGTATCTATGTTATGAGCGCTAAGGCTGAAGATGGAGTTATATATCTTGAAAAGGCAAAGAAGGAAGGTTCGGAATTTAAGGAATCAACACCGGATTTTATAACATATAAGGAAGATGAAGATCCGAATAAAATACTCGATGAGTATAAATATTCAGATGATGCTCATAATCAGCTGTATCTTAATTTTCCGGATTATATGTTTATGGGTGATAAGCCGAAACTGATGATAACGAAAGAGGCTGTGACTGATGAAGATGTTACGGTTAAGATAACATTTGACCACATTAATCCTAAGTTTTATGCGTTTGGACAAGGTCACTATATGACAGATTATTTAAGTTTAAATGAAGCCGTAAGAACAGCGTATGAAAATGCCGGAGTAGTTATTGATGATAATGGTATAATACTGTGGAGAAAGATAGCGGTTAAGGATTATCATACGGTTGCAGACAAAGTAAGGCTATATCATGTTGAAGATATAGATGAAACGTTGGCTGCATGTATATATATGATGGGCGTATATGAGGAGAAGAATCCTGATTATTCCGCAATGAAAGAAGAGCTGTCTTCTGATGTGTCGGTGGAAGATGTAATCCTTAGGTATGTTGGGCGTCAGGGAACAGATATAACAGGATGTGATTTTGAGAATGGGCTGTATTATCTGTGTAAGGATGCGCCGGTTATGACTAGGTTTGCAGATGGAACTTATGTCCTTGTAACTAGTTATAATGGAGAAAGGATAAGATATATCAATCCATTAGAAGAAAGTGATACGGTTGAGTCAAGGGATGAGTTTGAGAAGAAAGTAATGGATAGTGGAAATGTGTTCATAAGTTATGTGAGGTAATAGATAAGTGCGAAACTTATGTTTTCTGTGTTGCTTATGTGTATATAATACAATTCCAAAGCAGGCACGCTCTCGCTGCTCGTCGCACGCAACGGTACTAAACTCACACTACGTGTTCGTTAAGTGCCGGCGGCTCCAAAGCACCATGCTTTTGGAATATGTATAATATACACAACGCAATATACATTTTTCATAGTTTCGCAATTAGCTATTATAGGTGAAAAAGAAAAGGGCTGTCGCACTAGATGAAAAACATCCGGTACGACAACCCTTTTTGTCATCAACCTTCAGAGATTGCACCAACAGGACAAGCACCTGCACAAGCACCACAAGAGATGCATGTATCAGGATTGATTTCGAACTGGCCATCTCCTTCTGCAATTGCGCCAACTGGACAACCACCTGCGCAAGAACCACAAGAAATGCAAGCATCACTAATTACATATGCCATAATAGATTACCTCCTTAAAAAAACATGAAATATAATTCCTTAATATAGAATTTTATATACATTAATATTTTAAAACAAGATTGAGTATATGGCAAGGATTTTTATGTTTTTTGGTGAGTAATTATAAATAAGTGACCGTTCTTTGAGTGTACTGATATTATTTTGGGTATAGAGATATCTAAGAAAGTGCTTTCGCTAATTTTCGTTGACCGGTATTGGATAACGCGAAATAATGATAATATAGATATATTGATGTACTTGTGCAAAATGCATAAAAAAACAAAGGGAATTTGTTGACATTTCAGAGGGGGGATGGTATACTCATGGAGTTTGGTAAAAGATAAAAATAGTTTCAAATCATGTTATAAATCAATATCTATAAAGGTATTGTTTTATATAAAAAGCGGACCCTGAGAGTTAAATGCGCATATGCTCAGGGTCCCCACTAGCACTTAAGAATAAGTACTGGTTAAAGTATACTACTTTTTCTTGGGTGTGTAAACATTTTAAAGAAAAAGGGGGATTAATAAAGTCGAAGAAATGGAAAAAATGATGTGTTGAACATTATAAAAATATTATCATAGGAGAAAGAGAATTGAAATTAAAATCAAAAAAAATAATTGCAATGCTTAGCTTGCTTCTAATATTAGGGACTATAAAAATTACAGCAAATGCATATAGTTCTTATTGTAATATTAAAACAAGTAATGGAAGCGTAACCGCATTTGCAAATGGTAACATTAATAAAACAGCATTTTCATATGGAGGATATCGTACGAAGGCTAATTATACCAAGTTTGAACCAGCCAGAATGACGGTAAAACAACAATTTTATAGTAAAGCTTATGAGAGCGGAAAAGCATTGAAAGTTACAAGTTTTACTAAAAATAAGCCGACAGGTGCAAAAGATAAGCAAGGTGTTTGGATATATATATACACACTTGATACAAATGGTACTACAACTGTTTCATCTGCATCGGCTACAATGGGTTGTAATTAGAAAACAATATATTATATAAAAGTAGACATGACCCTCGTTGGTCATGTCTGCTTATGGTTAGAGGGAAAATATGAAGTTAAAAATGATATTCAAATATGCCTATAATAGAACATTGAAAAGATTGTTACTATTTTTTTTGATGGTTTTACTGTGTTCTGTTATGTTCCTACTATTATTGACATCGTTTTTTTTATGGGGTTATTCTAACTATGAGAGATATTTATGTAATAAATGCTTGAATGGCGGAATTAACCAGTGCGGTATGCTTCTTTTTGAGTCGGGAGACATATATAATCCTGAATTTATATCAGAAATATATGGAATTGAAGAAATGGTAGGATTTACAAGCGGTGACGTATATAACATTCCAATCGATGAGATAGAGAAATTTGGTGAACAACAAAAAAAACTTGATTTGGCATATTTTGAAAATACAGGATTTGTACAATGGTTTTATATGTTTCAATTCGGTACTGATGTATGCCATTTTGAATTGAGCGAAGGAAAATATCCTAATGATTGGGAACTGAAAGATGATGAAAGATTGATTTATCTTGGTGCAAATTTTGACAATGTTATTGTTGGAGAGAAATTTCGTTCAAAATCTGAACCGATTACATATGTGGTTGGTGGATTATTGAAAGAGAAAACAAATTGGATATACGAAGACATTTATAGATATGAATCTGCACAGGATTCACACTATGTACAACATTTGGATAATATGGTTGTTTGTATGAATCCTGATATGATAAGTAACAGAAATACATATTGTGTAAAAAAAGGATGTGAAATAAAGGATGTTGAAGAAAAATTGATGAACATATCAGAAAAATATGGTGTAGGTATTAAGCTAGCAAGACTAAAGGATGTAATAGAAGAAAATGAATATCAATCTTCTATTATTCTTAATGCCGTTCGAATGCTTACCTTAATAATTATTATTACTTCACAGCTTGTTTTGGAGCGAACCCAGTTTTCTGAGCTGATAAATGATACAGAATGTATGGGGATTTTTTTTGCAAACGGAGCATCTATGAGAGACATGACGGCTGTCTTAATTGTTGAAAATATTATTAAAATTACAACAGCTTTTTTTATTGCTGTAGTTGGTGGTTATTACATAGTTTGCGTTAGATGGGAATTATTTCAGCCAGGAATCGACTATTTAAAAACAGCAAAGTCAGTTTATTTTGGACTTGCAGTTTTACCTTCTATGATAGTCGGACTGCTAATTGTTTTGTTGTCAACAATAAAATCGATTAAATGGTTAAAGAAAAGAAATCCTGCAGAACTATTGCTGGATTATAAAATATGATTTTTCTAGCTTTTGAAAGGAAAAAGATTAACTAATGAAACAACGAGAAAAGATGCTTATTCATGATAAATCGATATCATTTACACTTATTGGTATGTTTTTTTTAACAATTGTTGTAGTGTTGAATGTAATTCATATCGACAATAAGCAGAGGGATGCAGCTAAACAACAGGAAAAAGAAAGATATACGACATGTATTACATATATGTATAATTCTGTATCTTCTGATGAAACGACTCAAAGTCCGGTGTTTCAACAATTAAAAGTTACAAAAGGAAATGTAATTATAATATTTAATGCTGTTGTTGGGAATGGATATTCTATAGCACCAATTCATTTTGTCTGTGCTTTTAATGAACCGATAGTTGAGGAGTTAAATGAGGGAAGACTTCCGACAGAAGATGAGATTTTACATGGACGAAAATGTGTGGTAATAGGCGAAGGGGTGAAACGTTTGACCGAGAATGTGGACTCCGGATGTATATTGAGAATAGATGGTATATCATATGATGTCATAGGAATTCTTAAAGATGTTGCTGGCGATGGTACTGATAACCGTGTGTTTGTTTTTCAAAATGGTTTGGCATCAGCATCTTTATATGATTTGGATGGATCGTCCTCATATTATGTGGAATATGGTAGTAATGTTGAAGGAGAATTGCAGACAAAACAATTGCTTGCATGGTTGTATCGATTTATACCGGACTCAAAGCTTGAAGAAGTAGTAAATGAAGAAGCTGACACCATTGCAGAAAAGACAATGATGGAGAAATTAATACGTTACTATACAAAGTTTGTTTTTTATGGGTTGTTTATTTTTTGCATACTAGGGTGCATGATTGTCTCTTGTGTTTGGATGAAGCGACGAAAAAAAGAAATAATTATTCGAAAAGCTTTGGGTAGTGATATGCGAGCGATTGTAGTCGTACTGTTACGAGATATATGTATAATGTTAGTGGTTGCGTTATTACTTAGTTTTGCTATTGCCGTATTTCAAAGTTTTTTAGTTGGTGAATTATGGTTTGGCAATGAATATATGATTAGTAATTTGGCTATATTGATTGTGGCAATTTTATTAATGATGTTGGTAGTTTTGATTTGTACAATATATATGGCGTGCAGGGTCAGTGTAGCAGAAGGTACAAGGGAACAGTAATAAAAATGCTTGGAGGATTTGATTGTGATAAAATTGAGAAATGTAAATAAAACATATAAAAATGGTGAAAATAAAACCCTTGCATTAAATGATGTTTCTATAGACATTGATGAGGGAGAAATGATAGCTATTATGGGAATTTCCGGTTCGGGAAAATCCACTTTATTAAATATACTTGGTTGTATGGATTGTTTTAATTCTGGTGAATATTTATATAGAGATATAGAAGTCCATAGTCTGAATAAAAAATGTTTTCATCAATTTAGAAAAGAACATATTGGATTTGTTTTTCAACATTTTGCGTTAATGAATCAATACACTGTTTATGAAAATATTGAGTTACCACTCTCAATTCAAAATGTACCAAAAAAGGAGCGAAGAGAGAGAGTATATGATGCATTGGAAAAAATGGGAATTAAGGATATAGCAAAAAAACTTCCTACTAAGATTTCGGGCGGACAGCAACAAAGGTGTGCTATAGCCAGAGCACTTGCTTCAGGTAATGAATTGATTCTTGCAGATGAACCTACGGGTGCATTGGATGTTAATACAGGGAATGAAATAATGAGTATTTTTAAAGAATTGAATCAACAAGGAAAAACAATTGTTATTGTTACTCATGATTACAAAGTCGCTGCATATGCACATAGGATTCTATATATGAATGATGGGAAAATAGGAGAGAATATGGATGAGATTAAGAATTAGTATTGTCATAATACTTTTTATTTGTTTATTTCTTTTGATTACAGGATGTCAATTTCGTAAAAAATCAGTAACCGAGCCTTTTTATGAGGAGAAACTGATAAATTTAGATGAACTGTGTGGGGAAGATAAAATAAATTCATATGAGGTTAAGGATGTCGTAAAAAATCAGGATAATACTTATATTTTGCTTGAAGCATGGGGAGATTGCGAACAGAACCAGGTAATTTATAGAATAAAGGACGACGGTATTTCGCTAATAAGAAGTTGGAATATCGGAGAAGATACATTTTCAAAGGCAATGGATATAGATAAAGAAGGTAATTATTATATTTTGGAAGAAAAAAAAGAGGATAATAGACTACATCCAAGTATTAAATATGTGGAAAATAAGACGGATTTAGTACATTACTATTCTTTAGAAAAATATGTTGGAGAAAGTGATTCTGTAAAAAATATTATGTGTGGTGAAAAAAATATTTATATATTTTTGGAATTTGGTAAAATTATTGTATTTTCCAGAAAACTTGAGTGGGAAGGTGAAATTACAGAGCACGAAGGAGAATATTTTATAGATGCTGCATATAGAAATGATGGAAAAGTTATTTGTGTATATGCAAATTATTTGGGGGATGAGGAGATACTTGGATTGTACGAAGTGGGAAAAACTTCAACAACAAAGATGCAGGAATTACCCAAAGGACGATATGGGTCAAATATATTATTGAATGGTAACGATGAGTATAGTTTCTGTGTTAAGGGTGAGTTTGAATTATTAGGTGCAAAAGACTCAAATGAACTTACACCTGTTTTTCGATTTCAAGATTTGGATATTCAATCTTCAGAAATTGTATTTTTAAATTTTATGGATAATGGGAGATTTTTGGCTGTAAAAGAATCTGAAAAAACGGAGTTGAGTTACATTATAAAGGGACATAAGAAAGGTGAAAACAAAAAAATAGTATTGAATTTAGCATCTCTTAATAAAGATAGTCTGATAGAAAAAGAAGTGGCAAAATTTAACAAAACTAACGACAAATATCGAATTAATATAAAGCGATACGGTGAATATGAAGAACCACTCCAGAATTTTTTGGTTGATATGTCTGCTGGGGTTAAGTTTGATTTGGTAGAGATTCCTATAAATGAAAATGATAAAATAGTTGAAAAAGGTATTTTATCGGATTTGTATCCGTTTATTGATTCTGATGAGATTATAAAAAGAGATGATTTTTATAAAAATATGCTAGAGGCATTTGAAAATGAAGGACGACTATATCAATCTGTGTCATTTGTTCATTTATTTGGATGGGTAACAAAACAATCACAACTTCGTAATATAGGTCGATGGGATATTGAATCTGTTCAGAGTTTTATGGAGCAGAATCCAGAAATCAATATCTTTACAGATGCATCGGGTGAAGAAATTTTGAAACAGATGATTTTTGTTTCTTCGAAAGAATTGATAGATTGGAAACGCCATAATTGTAAATTTGATTCTGATGAATTTAAAAATATTTTAATGCTGGCAAGAAATTACGGAATGGGTAGGTCCAAAATCAGAGAAGCAGACAAGGTTTCAGCATTGCTTGAGGATAGATTACTATTTGTTGAGACACCGATTTCGATTGAGGATTTTTGTGTATATCATAAGGTTTTGGGAGAGGATATGACGGTGGTTGCATCGCCTTATGTAAAACAGAGTGGAGTCAATCTGTACTCTACTATGCCGCAAATCGGAATAATTTCAAATAGTAAATATAAAGATGGGGCATGGCAATTTGCAAGAATATTTTTTACTAAAGAGTATCAGGATATTTCAGATGATGCAAGTTTTCAAATGACAGATTATTTAGGATTCCCTGTACGAAAAGATTGTATGGAAGATTTGCTTAGGCGGTTTACAGCTACGGAAGACTATGAGAAAGATGGAAAATGGTATACTGCTATAAAAACTAATGACTATTCCATTAGGTGGGATGAATTTGATATTAACATTGGACCTTTGGATGAGTCTGAAGAAAAAATGTTACGAGAACTATTATTGAATTCAAAACAAAAGCAGGAAGTTGATCCATTAATATGGAATATAGTATTAGATGAGAGCAGATGTTTTTTTTCAGGAGAGAAAAGCTTAGAAGAAACTACAAAAATAATACAAAATAGAGTTACTATATATATGAATGAGTGAATTCAGCATTTTAGACTTTTAGTCGTTTTTGTAATCATAATTTTCACTACGTTCAGATTAGTGATAGCTAAGTTTGTTACAACAAAAATTTCAGAAAAACTAAGAAGACGAAAAAGAAAGGGAAATCTAAATGAAGATAAAATATATATCATATATTATTGTACTAACAATTTCTTTATTATGGGTAAGTGACCGTTCGTTAACTTATACGACCGAATGTTGGGTTTAAGGATTGACAAGTCACCGATAGGATTATACACTGCTAAAGTAGGAATATTCTGTGTAAAGGCAGATGAAAAAAGACTTACAAAGAAACACAGGAGGGTATAAGAATGTCATTAGTTGTGAATAATCTCTATAAAAAATATGGAGAAAAGGTTGTAGTAGATGATATCAGTTTTAAGATGGAAAAACCGGGGGTGTATGCTCTGTTAGGAACTAATGGAGCAGGTAAGACTACATCTATAAGAATGATTCTCGGTATGCTTGAGAAAGACAAGGGAGAAGTGCTCTGGGATGGCAAACCATTAAACTTTGATAACTGTAATATCGGTTACCTTGCGGAAGAGAGAGGTCTTTATCCGAAATATGCATTGATTGATCAGATCAGATATTTTGGTGAGTTGAGAGGAATCGACAGAAAGACTATTGACGAAAGAATAAAATACTGGGCAGAGAGACTTAAGGTTGAAGAATATCTGTATCAGGAGAAGGCAGCAGAATTAATAGAAAAACAGGAGCGTGAAAATTCTCTTAAATATGACGAGAACGGTAATGTAATCGCAGAAGATAATAAACCTAAGAAAACCAGAAACTTCAAGAAAAAGGTGAAACTCCAGAGTCCTGATCAGCTTTCAAAAGGTAATCAGCAAAAGATTCAGTTTCTTATCGCTATGATATCTGATCCTGAGCTTATAGTTTTGGATGAGCCTTTTTCCGGATTAGATCCTGTTAATACGGATATTTTGAAAGAGGTTGTAAGAGAACAGATAGCGGCAGGTAAATATATTATTATGTCCAGCCATCAGATGGAGGTTGTAGAGGAGTTTTGTACGGATATTACAATTCTTCACCGTTCAAAGGCTGTTGTTTCCGGAAACCTTAATGAGATCAAGAAATCTTATGGAAGAGTGAATTTAAGTCTTAAGGTTGAGCAGGATATTTCGGAGTATATCAACCGTGTAGGTGCACAGATTATCTCCGAGAAAGAATATGAATATAATATCCGCGTGACAGGGGATGAGCAGGCAAACCGGCTTCTTAAAGAACTTGTTACCGCAGGTGTTCCTGTCATACGCTTTGATTTAAGCGAACTTTCATTGCATGAAATCTTTGTGCGTGAGGTTGGCGATGAAGTGGTAGAGCAGTAAAATATACTGGATAACCAGAACAACTACTAGAGAAAGGGTATGACAGAAAAGATGAACAAAAGAGAGAACATTTACAGTCTGAAAGGTTTTTCGAAGGTCTTTCGCTTCACTGCTTCACAGACGATGAAGAATAAAACCTATAGGGCTACATTTATTATATTTGTACTTGTAATGACATGTATGGGACCTATTCAATATGCCAGCTCGAGAGCTGGCATGGATGCGGTTGAGAGCACCATAGATGGCGGTGTTGATAAGGTTGATGTTGATAATCTATATATTGTAAATAATACAGACATCGGGCTTGCTATGGAAGACTTGAAGGAGCTCTATGCAGATGATACGACATCTGATAAGAATGCGGAAGATTCAGCTGATGGCGAGGAATATAGTGCTGATACTTTAGGCATTGACAAGAAAAATATTGCCATTTTAAATGCGGATGAGGATGTTGAAAGTATTCTTGGAAAATTGGGCAAGCGTGATGGAGCTGTGATAATTACAGCTGATGATAAAGGATATCACATCAAAGGAATAATAGCAGATGATTCCAAAATAGAAACGGAAGAAATCGAGGCTGTCACGGAGACTGTTAGAGGTGCTTATGACATTAAGAGGTTTGAGAGTACTGATATAAGCGAAGGTGACGTTAGTATGATACTTGGCGGCGTATCGACAGATGGAACGATTGATGAGAAAGAATTCTTGAATGAAGAGAACAGGGAGATTTCTGAGGATAGATTTTTTATGTATATGGCAGGATTTGGAGTGCTTATGTTCATTGTGATTTCAATGTCGACTTCATTTATAATTGGTTCGGTTACGGAAGAGAAGCAGTCTAAGCTTGTTGAAAGTCTATTGGTTAGTGTAAGGCCTATGGCTCTTTTGTTGGGGAAAGTATGCGGTATGATGACGTATGTTGTGCTTGTTTTGGCATGTGGTGTGATAGGCTCTAAAGTGTCCCAAACAGTTATGAAGGCTATGTTTGATATAAATGATGAAGAGGTGTTAAGCACGGGTTTTGATTTGTCTATGTTTACGGATTTTGGAGGATTTGAAACGCTTTTACTGTTGTTTTCAATAGTGCTGGGATTCCTGACATTTGGTATACTGTCAGGACTGTTTGGAAGTAGCTGTAATAAGACTGAGGATATACAAAATGCTACAGGAAGCGTTATGATCTTTTCTATGCTTGGCTATTTTTCAAGTTTCTTTGTGGCAGGTACTGATAACGATGTTATAAGTCTTGTGGCAGGGATTTTACCTCCATTTTCATTCTTTACAGCACCTGTTGCCTACATAAGTGATAGAATAAGTCTTCCGATTCTTGCTTTATCTTATCTGATACAGATTACCGTTCTTATACTGCTCTTAAGACTTTCTGCAAAAGTATACAGAAATCTGTTGTTTAGTGACTCGAGTACACCAAAGTTTCGAACAATTTTGAAATCGGCTAAAGAATAGGAGGGCAGTAGAATGGATAAAGGCATGTTTAAAGTGTTCAAGTTTACATTTAAGAATCAGATATCACCAATGGGCTATAAAATGCTTACCGGTGTTGTTGCAGCCATTTTGTTTCTGCTTCCAATTGCTGTTTTCCTGATTGTAGGAAGTGCATCGGATGACGGGGAACATGAGAAGAAGCTTAAGAAATGTGGGGCTGATATTATTTATGTGGTCAATTCTCAGGCTCCGGATGCTGATTTGAATAGCCTTAATGATATTGGAATAAAAGGGTATACGAAAATAAAGTATATCAGTGCCGAGACTGTTGAAGAAGCGCTTGAAAATATTCGTAATAATGGCGAAAAAACAAGCTTTGTGCTGCAGATAGACAGGGAAGATGATAGACTTTATACGAGAATTATAGTGCCGGAGTCGGCTTCGGAGATAGAAGAGAAGATTGATAATTATGAGGGATTCATTGAAGAGGCCGGTAATGCTTTTACAGTTATTGCATCCGGTGTTTCAGTTGAGGAACTAAATCAGGTTATGATGAATTCTGACTGCCTGGTCTATGACAGGGAAGGATATCAGAAAGGTGAAGATTTATACAGCAACGAAGAGATATCTTCTGACAAAATGAATGAAGCTATACGTCCTATATTTAATTTAGTTTTGCTTTTTGTAACGGTATTGGTTATTTATATGACGGTTATTTTATATGGTAACAGCATAACACAATCTGTTATCGAGGAAAAGACATCCAAATTAATGGATACAATGCTGATTTCCATTGAGCCTAAGTCACTCATATTTGGTAAGATGTTAGCGATATTGACATCGGGTCTTATACAGTTTGCCTTGTGGATTGTGGCCTTAGTAGCCGGGTTGATTACCGGAATTATTGTTTCGGATAATATGTTTAAAGATGTTGATGTTTCGGCTGTTACATTTGTTAAGAGTTTTCAGGAAATGAAAATGTTTGAGCCTGTAAATATTTTAATTGGTATTCTGGCTTTGATATTTGGTATTGTGCTTTATGCCTCTCTTGCGGCTATGTGCGGTGCAATCTCATCTACAAGGGAAGAAGCGGCAAGCAACAATATGATATTTACATTCCTGCTATTGGGTTCATTTTATATAATTCTTTTCAAAGGATTTAATACAGAGAATGTTGCGAACTTCCTTTATTTGTTCCCATTTACTTCGGTTATGGTACTTCCGGCGGGGGCGTGTCTTGGAATTATATCAAAGGGAATAGCTCTTATTGGTCTATTGATAATTATTGCATGTGGAGCATTGTTTATAGTGCTTGCAGGAAAGCTCTATACTATGATGTCACTGTATAAAGGTAATAAGGTGACCTTGAGCAAGGCACTTAAAATGATGATAAAGAATTAGAATCAATCTTAATGTTAATCAAATGTTAGGATAAATGACCGAAAGTTTTGTTAGACATAAAAAATTGGCGCACGATTATGTGCGCCATATTTTTTAGTATTAGAAACTATTTGTTGGCATTGCTTTTTGATATATGCAATGTCCGGTAATTATGAATCTGCAGAATCCTCAGCGCGTCTTCTCTTAATACCTTCGATAATAACTTTCTTTGCTTCAATAGCATCGTTATTTGTCAAAGGCTCCATGCCTTTAAGAGGATATTCCATGCCAAGCTTCTCGTATTTAACTTCACCCATACTGTGATAAGGTAGAACATCCAAAGCTTTAAGGTGTTTTAAACCACCTATAAAGTATCCGACTGCGTCGAGATATTTGTCCACATATGTTATATCCTTAACTAATACGTGGCGAATCCAGATATCAACGCCTTTTTCGTCAATATATTTTGCAAAATCAAGTATATTGTCGTTAGGCTGTTTGCAAAGTTCCATATGTTCTTCGGGATCTATGTGTTTGATATCTAACATTACGAGATCAGTTACTTTCATAAGACGATCAAACTTAGCTAAAAGCTCTGGATTATCTCTATGGAAAATAACACCGGAGGTATCTAAGCAGGTGTGGATATCTTTCTCCTTGGCCTTTTCAAAAAGCTCGATGAGAAAATCCATCTGCATTAACGGTTCGCCACCGGTTGCAGTGATACCGCCATTTTTGTAAAAAGGTTTAAGGGTTTCATATTGTGCGAGCAGGTCTTCAACAGTATGTTCTTCGCCACCACCCGGTTCCCATGTGTCGGGATTGTGGCAGTATTTACAACGCATTGGACAGCCTTTGAAGAAAACTACATATCGCATTCCGGGACCATCAACAGTACCGCAGGTCTCGATTGAGTGTATATGTCCGATCACTTAAGTCACCTCGTTTCTATAAATTTGGGTTTGTACGCGAAACTCTTCTTAAATTTTGTATGCATAGTCAGTTTGCCTGATTTAGTTTTTATAAATGCGAGCGCTTGGATAAAAAGTTTTATTTTTATGACTGTTTGTCCGAAAAAAGAGTTTCTATGTATCCCTTAAAGTTTATCTATTTCGGACGCGGTACATCTCAACAGTCGACCTCCTGTCTCCTTTGAGATTGACGGACATCCATGTCCGTCATCCGCTGACTTTGTATGGGATACTAAGAAACACTATTTTTTCTCCCAAATG
>CADBCZ010000036.1 GCA_902793335.1 uncultured Lachnospiraceae bacterium | reverse complement strand
AAGCAAGACGTAAGGCGGAAGAAGAGGCAAGACGTAAGGCGGAAGAAGAAGCGAGACGTAAGGCAGAAGAAGAAGCAAGACGTAAGGCAGAAGAAGAAGAACGTAAAGCGGAAGAGGAAGCTCTTAAATATCAGAAGATGGCAGAGGAGGCTGCAAGAAAGGCGGAAGAAGCAAGACGTGCTCTTGAGGAAGTTAAGAAACATACAACTGTTGCAGTTGAAGAGATGCCAAAAGAGACACCACAAGAGATGCCGAAAGAAGTTCCGGCTCAGGCTCCGATTTCGGGTTCTGATGATTATATATTACCTGTTGGCGCAGAACAGTATCTTGGTAAATATTTAAGTGTTGCGTCAATTAGTGATCAGATACTTGATACTATTAAGTATATTAGCGAGAATCCGTCCGAACCTAGAAATATTGTTATTCTTGGTCAATATGGTTTTGGTACAACAACTATTGCAGAGGATTTTGCAAGAAGTTTCCATGCGATGGGTATCTGTAAGACTAAAACTATTGCGAGAATTAAAGCGGGTGCGTTAAATAAAGCTAATATATCAGATGCAATCAGCAAGTTACAGGGTGGATGCCTTGTGATTGAGAATGCTGGTGTTATTACAGAACAGAAGCTTGATGAGATTTATAGAATTCTTATCAATCCGGATAATGATGTAGTTGTTATAATGACAGGACAGATTGAAACATTGTCTAAGATATTTACAGATAACGTAGTTATCTCTGCACAGTTTAAGCATTTGATTCAGGTGCATAGAATTACAGATGTTGATGTATTTTCAATTGCAAAGAATCATGCCGGAAAGCTAGGTTATCCATGTGAGCCGGCTGCCGAGAATATGTTAAGACGTCGTATGCAGGAGGTAGAGAGCGGCAATCTTGATAGGGTACTTAAATTTGTTGATAATGCCATATCTAAGGCTCATAACAGAGAAATGGGATCTGGCGATGAGAATCATAGATTGACGGTTTCTGATTTTGAATAATTAAGGTGTTTACCAAAAGAAGAAATCGATTTTATCGGTTTCTTCTTTTTAATAAAATATTCTAAGGGGTATAATGAGAAGGGGGATACAATATGAATAATTCAATATTAAATGACAAACAGATAAAACGCATTAATAAACTTTTACTGATGGTATTGATTTTAACAGGATTATTTAATATTGTCGGTTTAGTGTCACAGTTGATAGATTCGGGTATGGAACCTTTTAAAAGTATTGTTTCAATTGTTGCTACTATAATGTGTCTTGTAGGAGCTTTTGTGCTTAATGTTACAAAGAGCCCCTCTTTTTTTATAAATATGTCGGTATAAGCTACACGGTTGTGTATGCGTTTTTATTACTTTTATCACAAAAGGGTACAGCATTTCCTTATCTTATTCCGGTAATGGTTATAGTTCTTCTTTATCTTGACAAGAAGTTAAGTACAAGAATGGGAATAGCTTTTATGGTGCTTAATATAATTCGTGTTATTATGAATTTTGCTACATATGAAGTACATGATGTTATTGAATTATCGATGATAGAGATTATAGTTTCTGTTTTGGCTATGGTCAGTACTATAACGGGAACAAGGCTTTTGGTAGTATTTATTTCAGAAAATATTGAGAATATAGAAGCAGCTGCTGTTGAAAGGACAAGAGTTTCGGAAAATATACTGAATGTGACTAATCAGGTTTCTGCTGACTTTGATAAATTAAGAAAAAGCCTTGATGAAGTTGAAGAATCATCGAGGATTGTATGGGATTCAGTAGATCAAATAGGACAAGGTAACGATGAAAATCTAAGTGCTGTTGAACTTCAGACCAATATGACGAACGAGATTCAAATTCTTCTTAAAGAGACAGGTGAGATAACTACGGAAGCGGTTAGTGATTCAAAACAGATGTCCGATATGATCACACATAGTCTGAGGGATATGGAAAGTATGGTTGCACAGGCCATTCGCACCACAGAGGTTGGTACACAGATGCAGGCTGCGGCAGAAAGACAGCAGAGTTTTTCTGATGAAGCAATGAATATTACTGATATGATAATGTCAATATCTGATCAGACAAAAGAGTCTACTGAACGTATAACGGGAATTCTGAAAGAGCTTACAGAAAATGCCGGAGAGGTTTCTGAGAAAGCTGCACAAACGGTTGAGATGGCTGGAGCACAGAAAAAACTTGTTGAAGTGGTTAAGAGAGTGCTCAATGAATCCAGAGGATGTTCGGATAAGCTGGGAGCGACACTTAGAACGGTAAGTGATGACATGGAAAGAATAAATGTCTCAAATGATGAAGTTGTTAATTCGACAACAAGATTATTGGCTACAAGCGAAGAATTTACGGCAAGTACCCAGGAGACAATAAGAATATGCAAAGGTAATATGGATAAGATAGATGAATCTGTGGATATAATGGTTAAAATATCTGAGAAGATGAAAGATCTGGATTGCTAGGATGGATACTCTTGGGGTTATATAAGAAAGGATTATTACATAAATGAAGGAAAATTTGATACAGGTGGTTACACGTCTGTTGTAAATGATCCTGTTCCAGATACTAATTCAAATCCGGGTATAACAACACAACCCACACCGCAGTCAACAACACCACCAACACCGGTTAATGCTTCATTATCTACACAGATAATAGTTGATGCTTATTATGATAATGGTAGTGTTTATGCAACAACAACAGATTATGGCGTTGCGCAGGGAATGGAGTTTGCTTTATATACTAAAGATAATGTACTTGTTGGGACTGATGACAGTTTATACAGTCAAGGTAGTTTTTATGGAGTAAATGCTAATACTGTATATTATGTTCAGGCAAGAGGCTATGTTTATGACGCTAATTATTGCAGGGTATATTCTCAGTGGTCGGGGAAAAAATATATTATGCCTCAGCCACAGGCTAATTCTAAGAGAAAATGGATTAAGAGAAATAGTGTTATAGTTAATTGGAACAAAGTTGGAACTACTTCAAGAACATCATTTACAGTAAAGAAGGTCAAAGGCAAAAAGATAGTTATAGGTTCTAACGGTTACGACATTATGGTAGTGGCACAGGGGACATATGAAGGTGCTACCATAAATAGTATAAAGAGTTTATATGTAAATGTCTGGAGAAGTTAAGATGTCAATACCACAGCTGCTAAGTTTAATGCGGTTGTGGTATTTTTTTTGACTATTTTCAAAAAGGTATTGTTTTTTTTAAATTTTTTGTTATTATGTATTAAGTGAATTTATGTAAACATGTTTTTTAATATATATTATCGTTTCACGAAGGAGAAAAAAGAAATGTTTGATATGGATATAGGAATAGATCTTGGAACTGCAAATGTACTTGTATTTGTTAAGGGGAAGGGGATTGTAATTAATCAGCCATCGGTTGTTGCGTTTGAAAAAAAGACTAAGAGACTTATTGCGATTGGTAATAAAGCTAAACAGATGATGGGAAAGACACCTGATAATATAGAAGTTATACGTCCGTTGAAACAGGGAGTTATCTCTGATTTTACTGTAACAGAGAGAATGTTGAAAGCATTTATAGAGACAGCGATGCAAAAAAAGAGAATGTTTTCAAGACCTAGAATTTGTGTTTGCGTACCAAGTGGAGTGACAGAGGTTGAAAGACGAGCTGTTGAAGATGCTGTATATAATACAGGTGCTAAACATGTAGATATTATGGAAGAGCCTATAGCAGCAGCGATAGGTGCCGATATTGATATTTCAATGCCGAGAGGTACTATGGTTGTTGATATTGGTGGTGGAACTACGGATGTGGCTGTTATTTCGCTTGGCGGTATTGTCGAAAGTAATTCGCTGAAATTGGCGGGTGATGATTATAATGAAGCAATGATTAAATATATAAGAAGAACCTATAATCTTTTGATTGGTGAGCCTACTGCAGAAAGAATTAAGATGGGTGTTGGTACGGTATATCCAAGAGAAGAGCCTGTGACAATGGAGGTTAAAGGCAGAGATTTATTTAGTGGATTCCCTGCGAGAATACATGTATCTTCAGAAGAAACCATTGAGGCATTTGCAGAGGTTACGGCACAGATTCTTGATACAGTACATAATGTATTAGAGATAGCACCGCCTGAGCTTGTTGCAGATATTGCTGAGCACGGTATTGTTCTTACTGGTGGTGGAAGCCTGATATATGGAATGGACAGATTGATTGAGGAGAGTACCGGTATCAGAGCTATTGTAGCACCGACAGCTTTAGAGGCAGTTGTTATGGGAGCTGGAAGATCCGTAGATTTTCTCAACAAATAATTTATACTTGCATTAATCTGTGATAAGTGTTATTATGCTTATGTAACATATTGTTTTCGCAAGAGAGTGGGCAGTTTGTCCACTCTCTTTACATGTTACACATATCAATATTTAGTAATATAGTCGGGAAAGGTGGTTTTTGATGACAAAAAAACAGATTGAAGATACTTGTGAAAAGCTTGTTACTCCGATAATTGAAGAATTTGGATGTGAGCTTGTTGACGTGGAATATGTCAAGGAGGGTGCAACGTATTATTTGAGGGTTTATGCAGATAAGGAGGGTGGTATCACTATAGATGATTGCGTTGATATCACTAAGAAACTTAATCCAAAACTTGATGAATACGAGAAAGAATTTAAGGACGCATATATTTTGGAGGTCAGTTCTCCCGGATTACTCCGTCCGCTTAAGAAGGATAAGGATTTCAAACGCAATTTGGGAAAAATGATTGAAATTAAACTTTTTAAACCTTACGAGAATCTAGGTAAAGAATTTGAAGCTGAGCTTGTATCTTTTGATGCACAGACTATAAATGTCATGACTGACAAAGATGAAGAAATCACTATTGACCGAGATAACATTGCATTGTGTAGATTAGCATTTGAGTTTTAACTCTTTGAATATAGGAGCAACCTATAAATATATTATATTAGGAGGAATAGAAAATGTCAGAGTTAATGCTTTCATTAGAGCAAATTGAAAAAGAAAAAGGTATATCAAAGGATGTAATCATTGATTCCATTGAGAAGGGAATATGTGATGCATATAATAAGTATTATGGAAAAAATGAAAATGCAACCGTGCATATGAATCGTGAAACCGGTGAGATGGAAGTGTTTGCCGATAAAACAGTAGTTGAAGCTGTTACAGATGATTCGCTTGAGATATCACTTGAAAAGGCAAGAATGATCAGCAAAAGATATGAATTGGGAGATATTGTTCCGGTTCCTGTTACACCTAAGGATTTTGGAAGAATTGCTGCACAGCATGCAAGAAGTATTATTATCCAGAAAATTAAAGAAGAGGAGAAGAGACTTCTTTATGAATATTTCTATCAGAAGGAAAAGGATATCGTTACAGGTGTTGTACAGAGATATGTAGGTAATAATATTTCTATTAACTTAGATGATAAGATGGATGTTCTTTTGATGGAAAGTGAGCAGGTTAAAACTGAGCATTATCGTCCGAAGGATCGCATAAAATTATATGTTGTAGGAGTTAAGCAGGCAGTAAACGATGCTCCTGAAAGTACAGAAGGAAAGAAAAAGAGTAAAGGTGCAAAAGGTCCTAAGGTAATAGTTTCAAGAACACATAAGGATCTCGTAAAACGTCTTTTGGAAAAAGAGGTTACTGAAATCGCTGATGGTACAGTTGAGATTAAGTCTATTTCAAGAGAACCGGGCTCAAGATCAAAAATAGCTGTATGGTCTACAGATCCTAATGTTGATGCACTAGGCGCATGTGTAGGTAAAAATGGTAATAGAGTCAATAATATCGTTGACGATCTTTTCGGTGAGAAGATAGATATTATTAATTGGGATGAGAATCCGGCTATTTATATTGAAAATGCATTATCACCATCTGAAGTGTTATCAGTTCGTGTAAATCAAGAGGATAAAAGTGCTAAGGTTGTAGTTCCTGATGATAAGCTTTCTCTTGCAATTGGAAAAGAAGGTCAGAATGCCCGTTTGGCAGCAAGACTTACAGGATATAAGATTGATATCAAGAGTGAGTCACAGGCCAGAGAAGCATACGGCTATGGCGATGATGATTATGGTTATGGTTATGATGATGAAGACGGATATCGTGATGATTATGATGATTATGACGGTGAAGAAGAATATCGTGATGACTATGATGGCGAAGAAGAATACCGCGATGACTATGATGGCGAAGATGCTGGATATGAAGAAGAATATGATGATGAAGAATATGATGATGAAGATTATCAGGATGATTATGATGACTCAGATAAAGATTGAGATTTAAAAGAATAATTGAAGCATTTATTTAGCTGGTAAATTTTAAATATATATAATAGATAGTAGGATGTGATGAGATGGCAAAGAAAACTCCCCTTAGAAAGTGTATAGGTTGCGGTGAAATGATTCCTAAAAAGGAAATGCTGCGTATTGTCAAAACCAAAGACAATGAAGTTAAATTTGATCATACCGGAAGAGAAAACGGAAGAGGTGCATACATTCATTTGAGTGTGGATTGTTTTGAAAAAGCTGTCAAATCAAAAGGATTGGAACGGTCTTTCAAAATGTCCATTGATTCGGATATTTATGATCGCCTAAAAAAGGAGTTGATGGATATTGGAGCATAATAAAGCCCTATCAATGATCGGGATTGCAACAAAGGCAGGCAAGACAGTCACGGGTGAATTTTCAACTGAAAAAGCAGTCAAAGAAGGAAGAGCATATTTGGTTGTTGTAGCTGGCGATTCATCTGCTAATACAAAAAAGAAGTTTCAAAACATGTGTAATTACTATCACATATCAATATGTTTTTTCTCAAACAAAGAAAATCTTGGGAACGCATGTGGAAAAGAGTTTCGGGCGAGTCTGGCGGTAACAGATGAGGGACTTGCTAAAGCGGTAAAAAAACAGATTGATTTATTGGATAATTTGGAGGTGTAAGATTTGGCAAAAGTCAGAGTATATGAGTTAGCAAAAAGTCTTGGTAAAGACAGCAAAGAAATTATAGAGTTGCTTAAGAAGAATGGTGTAGAAGTCAAGAATCATATGAGTTCGGTTTCAGATGAGGCTGCTGAAATGGTTAAGGCCAGATATACAAAGAGAGATAATGTTTCAGATAATCGCAATAATGCTTCTGCTAAAAAGGATGTTGAGGACTCTGCAAGAGTAGAGGGAACAAGACACGATGGTGATCGTTCCACAAGAGTAGAGGAAACAAGAAACGATCGTCCTATAAGACCTGAAGGCGCAAGTAGAGATGGAGACCGTCCTGCAAGAGCAGAAGGCACAAGACGCGATGGAGATCGCCCTGCAAGACCTGAGGGAGTAAGAAATGACCGTCCTGCAAGAGCAGAAGGTGCAAGAAGAGATGGAGATCGCCCTGTAAGAAGAGATGGAGACCGTCCGGTAAGACGTGATGGAGATCGTCCTGCAAGAGCTGAAGGAGTAAGACGTGATGGCGATCGTAGAGATTTTGGAAATCGTCCGTCGGGTGATCGTCCTGTAAGAAGAGATGGAGATCGTAGAGATTTTGGCAACCGCAGACCGGGAGATCGTCCTGTTAGAGCAGAAGGAGCAAGACGTGATGGAGACCGTCCTGTAAGAAGAGATGGAGACCGTCCGGTTAGACGTGATAACGACAGACGTGATTTTAATAATAATAGCGGACGTCGTGATGGAGGTAGAAGAGAGGAGAGAATCTCTATACCGGCACCTATGGATAGAGCGTCTATGGACAGGGATCGTATGGATCGTCATAAAGATAAAAAAGAAAGAGAAAAGACCTCACAATTTGAGGATGGTAATAATAAAAAGAGAAATCGTAAGAATAACAATAATGACCGTTTTACAGTTAAGGGTACTAAGCCTGTTAATAAACCGGCACCAAAGCCTAAGAAGGAGGAACCGGCAGAACCGGTTATTCGTACTATTGAACTTCCTGAGGTATTATCGGTACAGGATCTTGCTGATAAGTTAAAGACACCTGTTTCACAGCTTATAAAGAAGCTTTTCCTTGCCGGAGAGATGGTTACGGTTAATACAGACCTTGACTTTGACAAGGCTGCGGAGATAGCACTTGAATATAACTGTATAGCAGAAGAAGAGGTTAAAGTTGATCTTATCGAAGAGATGCTTAAAGAAGAAGAGGAAGATGAGGCGCTTCTTAAGGAACGTCCTCCTGTTGTCTGCGTAATGGGCCACGTTGACCATGGTAAGACTTCACTTCTTGATGCAATTCGTGAAACTTCGGTTACTTCAGGCGAGGCCGGAGGAATCACACAGCACATTGGTGCTTATACAGTTGATGTTAACGGTCAGCAGATTACATTCTTAGATACTCCGGGACATGAAGCATTTACTGCTATGCGTATGCGTGGTGCACAGTCTACCGATATCGCTATTTTGGTAGTTGCTGCAGATGATGGTGTTATGCCTCAGACAATTGAAGCTATTAACCATGCTAAGGCTGCAGGTATCGAAATAATCGTTGCAGTTAATAAGATTGATAAAGAGAGCGCAAATGTTGACAGAGTTAAACAGGAGCTCATGGAGTATGAACTTGTAGCAGAGGATTGGGGTGGATCTACAGTATTTTGTCCTGTTTCTGCACATACTAAAGAAGGTATTGATAATCTTCTTGAAATGATACTTCTGACTGCTGAAGTGCTTGAGCTTAAAGCTAACCCTAACAGAAAGGCAAGAGGTATTGTAATCGAGGCTGAGATTGATAAGGGAAGAGGATCGGTTGCAACAATTCTTGTTCAGAAGGGTACTTTGAAGAAGGGCGAAACCATTTCAGTCGGTAAGGCATATGGTCATATAAGAGCAATGATCAATGATAAAGGAAAAGAAGTGACTGAAGCAGGTCCTTCTACACCGGTTGAGATTTTAGGTCTTCATGATGTTCCTGCTGCCGGTGATGTATTTGTGGCTACCAAGAATGAGAAGGAAGCCAGATCTATGGCTGAGACATATGTCAATGTTGAGAAGGAGAAGCTTCTCGCAGAGACCAAGGCCAAGATGTCACTTGATGATTTGTATTCGCAGATTCAGGCAGGTAATCTTAAGGAACTCAATATCGTGGTTAAGGCTGATGTACAGGGTTCTGTTGAGGCTGTAAAACAGAGTCTCCTTAAACTGACAAATGAAGAGGTTGTTATCAAGGTAATTCATGCGGGCGTTGGTGCTATTAATGAGTCCGATGTAATCCTTGCATCTGCATCTAATGCTATTATCATTGGATTTAATGTCAGACCGGATGTCCAGGCTAAGGATGTTGCTGAGAGAGAAAAGGTTGACCTTAGATTATACAAAGTAATTTATGATGCGATTTCAGATATTGAAAGTGCTATGAAGGGTATGCTTGATCCTATTTATGAGGAGAAGGTTACAGGACATCTTATTGTCCGTCAGACATTTAAGGCATCAAGTGTCGGTACTATTGCTGGATGCTTTGTTCTTGACGGATTGATCAGAAGAGGTTCTACTGTAAGAGTTACAAGAAACGAAGAACAGATATACGAAGGACCGCTTGCATCTCTTAAACGTTTCAAGGATGATGTTAAGGAAGTTAAGAATGGCTTTGAGTGTGGTATTGTTCTTGAAGAATTTAATGATTTTAGAGAGGATGACCAGATTGAGGCTTACGAGATGGTAGAGGTGCCTAGATAGTCTGGAAATCTTTTTTGCAGATGATTTGTGACATTTGTATGTAGCACGGTAAATAGTAACAAATTATGAAAGTGTAAGGAATAATTATGAGAAGAACAAGTATTAAAAATACCCGTATTAACGGGGAAGTGCAAAAAGAGTTGTCAAGAATTATTTCATACGAAATCAAGGATCCGAGAATAGCAGCTATGACTTCAGTGACATCAGTTGATGTCACACCGGATCTTAAGGAATGTAAGGCGTATATTTCCGTATTCGGAGATGATCAGGCTAAACAGGATACGATTGCAGGTTTAAGAAGTGCATCAGGTTATATCCGCAGACAATTAGCTTCAGGTCTTAATCTTAGAAATACGCCTGAGCTTACATTTCTTCTTGATGAGTCTATTGAATATGCAATCAATATGTCTAAGAAGATAGATGATGTTATAGGTGAGATGAATGACAGTCACACCGAAATTTCGGAATAGACAGACAAGGAGTGCTATGAACGATTTTTTACGTGAAATTGAGAGAGCCGAAACAATTGTTATATTAGGACATACAAGACCTGATGGTGATTGTGTAGGCTCATGTCTTGGAATATATAATTATGTAAAAGATAATTATAAGGATAAAACAATTGATATTTATCTTGATGATTTCAAAGCAGAATTTATGTTTCTAAGAGGTGCTGATGAGATTCTTCATGAGAAACAGGATAAGAAGTATGATCTGTGTATATCGCTTGACAGCGGAGATCTTGACCGACATGGTGATTTTGTGACATATTTTCATTCTGCAGGAAGAACTATGTGCGTGGATCATCATATAAGCAATCAGGGATTCGGAGATGTATGTTTTGTAAAGACGGAATGCAGTGCAACGGCTGAGGCGATATATACGCTGCTTGAAGAGGATAAGATAGGACAGGAATGCGCTGAAAGTCTGTATCTTGGAATAGTACATGATACAGGAGTTTTCAAATTCTCTAATACCACAAGGCAGACAATGGAGATAGCAGGAAAACTGATAGAAAAAGGCGCAAGAAGTCAATTGATTATTGATGATACATTTTACAAGAAGACATTTAAACAAAACAAGATGCTTGCAAAGGCGTTAGAGGCAGCATTTTTGATGTTTGACGGCAAGGTGATTGTGTCGTGCCTTACAAAAGATGTATTTGATGAAAATGATGCAACCAATCTCGATACGGATGGAGTTGTTGATGCATTAAGAATTACGGAGGGAGTTGAGGTTGCTCTCTGGATGTACGAATATCCTGTTAAGGGCAGATTTAAATGTTCCCTGCGTTCTAAAGAAGATGTAAATGTTAATCTTATTGCCTGTGCGTTAGGTGGCGGTGGTCATGTAAGAGCTGCCGGTTGTGAAGTTGATGGTGATAAGGATACAATAATGCTTAAGGTAACGGAACTTATCAAGGAGCAACTTGATGCTGTTGATAAGGATAGAGTATAGGCATGTGTTTGCTTCGGTGAATTGCCTTGAGTTACATGATAATTGATAAAAAGCTGGAATGGTGACGTAAGAATGTACAATGGCATAATCAATGTATATAAAGAAAAAGGTTATACCTCATTTGACGTGGTTGCTAAGCTACGAGGAATATTGAAGCAGAAAAAAATAGGACATACAGGAACTCTTGATCCTGATGCGGAGGGAGTTCTTGTTGTATGTCTGGGTAATGCAACAAAGATTTGTGATCTGCTTACAGATAAAGACAAGAGATATGAGGCTACACTTTTACTTGGCAAAACATCTGATACAGAGGATAGTTCGGGAGAGATTCTTTCAGAATCGGAAGTGAAATCATCAGAGGATGAGGTGAGAAATGCGATAATGTCATTTGTTGGAGAGTATGACCAGATTCCACCGATGTACTCTGCTATCAAGGTTAACGGTAAGAAATTATATGAATTTGCAAGACAGGGAATAGAGATAGAGAGATCTCCGCGACCTGTTGTGATTCATGACATAGATATTAAGGATATTTCGCTTCCCTATGTAAGGTTTTCCGTTTCCTGTAGTAAAGGAACGTATATCAGAAGTCTGTGCAGGGACATAGGCGATAAGCTAATCTGTGGCGGACTTATGGATGGTCTTGTGAGAAACAGTGTTAATATTTCAGAGACCGGAATGAGATTTGATATCAAAGATGCATTGAAGCTAAAGGATATTGAAAAGCTTGTTGAGGTATCTGAATTTGAGAAATATATTTTGACCATAGACAAAATGTTTCCTAATCTCAAAAAAGTGTTGGTCAACGATAACGGTAGCAAACGCTTAAGAAATGGAAATGTTTTGTTTAAGAAAGATTTTTTAAATCATGGAGATGAAGCATATTCCATGCCTGAAAAAGAAGATGGTACAGAGTGTCTTGTATATGATGCTGATGGAACATTTAAGGCGATATACAGGTATGATGAGAGCATTCACGGATGGAAGGCTTACAAGATGTTTTTTTAATTACCTAATAAGTTACTAATGACTGGGAGAAAACAGAGTATGTTATATGTACAAAATGATGACGCGTTACAATTTAATATAACTGATACGGCTATTGCACTAGGCAAGTTTGACGGAATTCATCTTGGACATCAGATGATAATAAATAATCTTTTGGAAGAGAAGAAAAAAGGAAGAACAACGCTGGTGTTTACATTTGGCTCAAGTCCCAATTCTGTAATATCAGGTGGTCCAAAGAAAGTTATATATACTCGTGAGGAAAAAGCACAGTATTTTTCAGAACTTGGTGTAGATGTTTTGTTGGAATTTCCGTTTACGAAGGACTTCGCAAAGATTTCACCTGAAACTTTTGCGGTAGATTATCTTTCAAAGCAATTAGGTGTCCGTTCGATATACATTGGAGAAGATTTTCATTTTGGAAGAGGACGCAGCGGGAATGTTGCTTTGCTACGAGAACTTGGTGAACAATATTCATTTGAGGTTCATGCACTTTCAAAGAAGACTCTTCACGGGAAAGTAATAAGCTCTACGGCGATAAGGGATCTTTTAGAGTCAAAGTTCTATGTTGCCAATGATATGCTTGGTAATCCTTACTTTGTGTATGGTGAAGTTATTCATGGTAACCATTTGGGTAATACGATAGGATTTCCTACAATTAATCAGAGTATTCCTGATAATAAACTTATTCCGAGGTTTGGAGTATATGCAAGCCGTGTGAATATTGATGGATATTATTATTCGGCTATAAGCAATCTTGGAATTAAACCAACAGTAGGTAATTCTCATCACTGTGGTCTGGAAACATTTATCCTAGATTATTCCGGAGATTTGTACGGAAGATATATAAAGACTGAGTTGTTATTCTTCATTCGTCCGGAGGAGAAGTTCAGAAATATTGATGAATTAAAGAATCAGATTAATGCGGATATACAAATGATGGAAGAGAATCTGTAATAACAGAGTGGCTTAAATTTTCACATTTATCTCGTGTGGAATATAAATATTTTGAAAATGCAGAAAGTGTATGTAATGGGAACTCATAGAATTTGGGTTCCTTTTTTATATAGATTTTGATTATTGCCGAAGAGAGTTTTTAAATGCTATATATTATTTCGGAAAAGTGTATAAATGAGTTTGTTGATTATTAACAAAAAAGATGGTTATAAAAAAAACATATTGTAATTGAATATTCTATAAAATATAATTCTTTCTATTATATATTTAGTTGGAGGGGTTACATGAATTTACAATTAAAAATGATAAAATCATTTATCTTAATTATTCTATGGATTTCAATGTTGATAATCCTTTGTTCTTTTAATTATAGTTTCAATTCTAATGCAAAAAACAATAATCCGGTAGATATAAAATACGATAATCTTGGAAGAGTCATTGAAGCTACATATGCAGATGGTTCTATTGCTAATTATACATATGATAAAAATGGTAATATTCTAAAAGTTACAATTGAAAGACCTCAAGATACTTCAGAAGATTCAACGGATGATAATAAACCTGATGACAGTGATAAGAATAATCAACAATCAGGTAATAATGAAAAGACTGAAGATGTTAGGGATAAGAATACGAATGAAACTTCTAATTCCGATAAAGACCCACAAGAAGACTCGAATTCTTCTACAAGCGAGAAACAAAATGATGATGGAAATACAAATGGTAATGGTGGCGCTGATAACTCAGGCAATAATGATGGTTTAATCAGTAATGACTCGGTTTTTACCGATACACCGATATTTGCAGTTGATGAATTAGGTATTATGAATGCTTTTAAAAGAAGTATGCCTATAATCAAATCTGTCAAAAGATCGGCTAATAAAGAAAAATATTTTCTGACGGTAAAGATTTCAAAGATAAAGAAAAACGAAGTGATTAAAAAAGTCAGCTTCCAGATAAAATATTCACCAAACAAAAATTTCAAAAAATCTAAAGTTATAACAGTAAATCAAAATGAAAAGAAGAAATTGACAAGTAAGAAGTTCATGGTCAAAAAAGCAAAAAAATATTATATAAAAGCTAGGGCATATACGAAGACCAAAACAGGCAAAAGAATATATAGTAAATATAGTAAGGTTCATAAGATTAAAGTTGCAAAATAAATAATGTAATTTATGTGATTGATTATACGAGGGGAAAAGTTATGAAGATTAAGAATATAACACTGAAAAGATGTATTGCTTGGCTGATGCTTGTATCAATGTCAATTAACAGTTTGGGAAATCAAGCAATGGTTGTGCATGCTACTGAATTTGATTCAGAGAGCCATGAAGAATCAATAGAAGAGACTGAGGATGAAATGAAAGTCTCGGAGAAAACAGCAGATGTTTCAGAGTCTGATGATAATGATTCAGTAGATGATGAAAATATAGATAAAAAATCAGACGAAGTTGATAGCGAAGGTATAGAAAAATTAGAGGATATAGAAGGCGATTCTGCTTATGATAGTAAGATCAGTGGAGTTGAAGATTCGCAAACGTATGAAGATATGACAATCTCTAATTCTACAACTTTATCTGAGGATATAGAGGTAGATAATCTCATTATCAAATCCGCATTAAAAGTAAATGGTCATAAAGTAATTGTTCATGGTGATTTGACTCTCAATAATTATTTGTATGTTGAAGAAGGTTATATTGTTGTCAAAGGTAATATGAATCAGAATGGATATGGTTGCATATACACAACAGGTGCCAATGATCATATTCTCGTTGATGGCAACTATAGTTTTGTTAATAACGGACAAACGATTAGTAACGGAATATTGGAAATTCAAGGTGATATAATCGGTGACAAATCCAATACAAAAGATAACAAGATAAAATTTGATAAGAACAGTAAAGTCATATTATCGGGAAGTAATATGCAGACAGTGGATATGGCGACAGATTCAGGACTGGATATTAATAATCTTATTATTACAAATTCAAGCGATGAGGGTGTTGTATCACATCATATGATCAATGCACTTAACATAGATGATAAAGATAATAAACTCCATTATCCATCTAACGGAGTAAATGGAGAAACACTCACCGAGGATACTGTTATTAATGGGGATTTCACGCTTTTGAAAGGAACGCTTGATCTTGCTGGATATAATCTTACCATTAAAGGTGATCTTGTGCATGCCGGTGGACTTATCGTTGTTAATGGTGGAAGCCTTACGGTTAAAGGTAATTATGAAAGACAGTTTTCTTATATTGAAGATGATACAGAAATAGTTGAGAATAGCTCAGGTGTTCTTGTTATGGACAAAGAGACTGATCATGTAATCATTGAAGGTGACTATATTGATTCGGGATTGCGTGATGAAGCAACATATTTGACAGCAGGAACCCTTGAGTTTAAAGGCAATATTAAGGGTGGATTATTTCATTTTCCTCTCCAGACAACAGGGGATTGTACAGTTAAATTTACAGGTTCTAAAAAACAGGTGCTTGATAGGGGAGAACCATGTAATTATAATTTATTTTCATTTGCAAATATGGTAATAGAGCAATCGGAAGATGGAAGTATATCATGGGAAGAAAGCATTCTTGTTACAAAGTATGTTGATCATTTATCAGGTAATGTCACTGGAAAGACTGAAATTACAGATAAAACCAGTTTAGGTAATAATTTATACGGAACCGTTTGTATAGGATGTAGTTATACATTTGAGAATGATACGACATTTCATGGTGACTTGTATCTGGGTGATGGTTATTTTAGTAAGACTTATTTAATGCCAGATACAAATATAAATGTTAAGGGAAACTGTTATGTTTTATATTCTTATTTTAACAAAAATACTGACACAGGAATACTTACTGTATCGGGTGATTTGATTTTACAGAAAGGAAACTGTTCTTTTGATGCAGGTATCCTGGAGGTAAAAGGTGATATTAAGAGTGATGGAGATGACTATATATCTATTTCATGTGGCGAAAAATCTACGCTTAGAATGACAGGGTCTAAGGAACAACACATCGATGCACCTGCTAATTATACTATATTGAATAATGTTGAAATTGATAATCCTAATGGCGTTGTTGTTGGAGAAAATGTTACCGTTGTTAATGTGACTAGTATTCAAGGCGTTATGACTTATGCATCAGGCGGGGTACATGGATATACATTAGAAGAAGATGGTGAATACGATGGAAATCTTGAAATTGCCGGTGGTGTGCTTGATCTTAACGGACATACTCTGCATGTAAAAGGCGACTTTACCGTATCCGGTGGAGCGTTGACTATGATAAACAGCAATGATCATCTTATTGTTGATGGTGATTTTCTTACAAAATCTCAAATTGATCATAAGGGTAAACTTACTGATGGTGTGTTAGAAGTCAAAGGTAATTTCACTCAGGAAGTTGGAAGTAAAGCATATGCTGCTTCGGATAATCATACAACGATATTTTCAGGTAATGCTGAACAGCAGGTAAAAATAAGCGATTATTATTACTCTTATTTTAACAACGTAATGTTTTCAAAAAACTCGAAGGTGACACTTGTTAATGTACCTAGAGCTTATGGTCTGATCACTCAGGATGGAAGTGTTTCAGGTGATATTGGTATTGGTTCAACATCAATATTTAATAATAATACATATAATGGAGATGTTACTTTAATTAATTCCGTAAGTTTAAAGGATGATCTTACAATTAATGGTAATCTCTCTCTTTCTTCACGTTATAATTTGATTCTTGATCATCACACCTTGAATGTTAATGGTAATGTATCTATGGATAATGCTAACATTTCAATGTTGTATGATGATGATATTTTAGTAATATCGGGAGACCTGATAATTAGCCGACTATATAATTATAATGCATTTGAAAATGGAATTGTTAAAATCGCAGGAGATGTAAGTTTTTCAAGCAGTACTAGTGTAAAATTTGGAACTGGCAGTATAACTGAATTAAATGGTACTAAGAAACAGACTATTACAATGGATGGTAATAGTCATAAATTTGGGAAATTGCTTATCAATAACACAAGTGAAGACGGAATTTATGTTACTGATTCATTGAATTGTGAGATTTTGGATAATTCAAGTGGTAGTAGAGTTGTGTTTGCTAATGGAGGAACACTTGGACATACTTTGGAAAAAGACGAGATTATAGATGGTGATATGATGTTGTCAGGTGGTGTTCTTGACCTTAATGGTCACAGCATTACGATTAAAGGTGATTTCACATATGCCGGCGGTACAGTAATTCTTAATGGTGGAACTTTATTTGTTGAGAAAGAATTTAATAATAGTATTATACTTAATCTCGGAGAAGGTAAACTCGATATTGATGGTGATTGGATTGTAGGTCGTAATGTTTCAGCTGATAATACTGACATATCCATAGCCGGTGATATCACAAAAGGTTCAAATGTTTATACATTAGATTTAATAAAATCATCATGTATTCATTTTGACGGAAATAAAAAGCAGATAATAGATAAAAATATAAATAATATTTATTTCAATAATGTAGATATTGTAACTAAAAACGGTATAGATATATCTGATAAAAGAAATTATTGTATATATGGAAAGATTACTGCTAATAATAATCCTATAGAAGGAGTGGTATATCTATATGGTTCGATTGTTGATGCTTCTATTAATGCAAATGTATGTTTTATGACAGGATCGATACTCAATAATGATCTTGTTGTTAATGGCGATGCAGAAATTGGTGAACTTGATTTGAACGGACATAAACTTACTGTAACCGGAACATGTTATATATTAAAAAGCAGTTATGTAACGTCTAATAAATCTAAGGGTACCATAGATATAAAAGGTGATTTTATACATGGTAGAAATTCAGCAACTTATACTTTGGAAAATGATCTTGATATAATATTAAGCGGTGACCAAAAACAGACTATTGATTTTGGTAATTGTAGTATAAGTATGCACAAACTTGTAGTTAACAATACATCTGATGAAGGTGTATTGGCTGAAAGCTACTTTGATGTTGATATAATAGAAGATATGAATAAAAAACTTTCCTTTAAGGATGAGGGTACAGTTGGATACAAATTAACAAAAGATACTGTTATCCAAGATGATATGACTCTTGTTGCAGGAGAAATGAACCTCAATGGATATAAGCTTACTATTCTCGGAAATCTTAATCAGATTGGCGGTAAGATAAATGTTAATGGTGGAGAACTTAATGTCACCGGTGATTATATTATTGCTAAGAAAGATGAGAACGGTTCATATAAAGATAGCAATGGAACTTTGTATATGTCAGATGTAAAATCAAAAGTAGTTATTGAAGGGGATTTCATTGTTTCTACATCCAAGAATATTGCAAAGAATATCACAGCAGGTACTTTTGACATAAAAGGTGACTTGTTATTATATATTAATGGCAGTGATTATCAGAGAATTCCTGCGGATGTATTGTTTGTATTTTC
Source organism: uncultured Lachnospiraceae bacterium (assembly GCA_902793335.1). GTDB lineage: Bacteria > Bacillota > Clostridia > Lachnospirales > Lachnospiraceae > CAG-590. The sequence continues at coordinate 11,741 of CADBCZ010000036.1, read as the reverse complement.
CGGTACATCAAAACAGATAATTAGTAATGAAGGTAATTGGGGATCAAGAGTATCATTAGGTACAATTAAGATTGACAATACATCAACAGAGGGTGTTGTACTAATACAGAATTATGAATCTTATAACCCTATAAAAAACTGTTCAAGACTTCATGGAACATCGGGCAAGTCATTATTTTGGTACAATTCAGAAAGTCCAGAATTTAAAAGCTTTGAAGGTGATCTGTACATCAATAACGAGATGGTCCTTAAAAATGATCTGTCAGTAAGTGGAACGATATATGTTAAATATGCGTTTGATCTTAACGGTCATCAACTGATTACTGATAATTTAGTAGTAAACAGAAGTCTTACAATTAATGGTGGAGTATTACAGGTAAATAATAATTTTTCAATGGATGATAATTATTATAGTAGTTCATCCCATATTATAATGAACAATGATAATGATGTTATTCAGGTTACAGGAAATCTTAAGATAACTACTGGAAGAATAACATGGACTAAAGGACATACCGATATTAAAGGTAATATTGATATTTCAACCACGAATTGCGAAATCGGCGAAAATCATACTATGACATTAAGCGGTAAGATCAATTCTTCCGGAAAAGCATATACCCAAAGTATAGCGGTTCCGGCAGATTTCCGATTTAACAAACTCGTTCTTACAAAACCAAGGGATTATTATATATTTTCACGTGATGTAGAAGATATGTGTGCAGAGCTTGTGGATGATATTAAAGATCTGACACCACCTTCGACACCGACAGGACTTAGTGCGGCAGAAGTTAATTATACCTCTGTAAAACTTACATGGGATGCTTCGACTGATGACACAGGCGTGTCAGGATATGACGTATACAGAGATGAGAAGAAGATAATGTCTGTCACTGGTACTTCTTATACGGATAAGAAGCTTACACCCGGAACGGAATACAGTTATTTTATTGTTGCAAAAGATGTAACGTATAATACTTCTGCTTATTCTAAAGCACTTTCCGTAAGTACGATTGAGGATACCGTTGCCCCTTCCGTACCTACAGGAATAGTATTGTCAGAAAGATGTGGTACAACACTTACAATTCAGTATGACGCAAGCTCCGATAATGCTGAGACCACAGGATATCACATATATAGAAATGGTGAACTGGTTGGAAACACAAGGACTACATCATATACTGATGGTGGATTGACCGCTAATGAATCTTACAGATATCAGATTTCTGCTTATGATGTATCCGGAAATGAATCAGCTCTTTCGGATGAATTTGAAGCGTATACACAGACAGTAGCAGTGTCAGATATCAGTCCTAAGAATTATTCAAAGATATCAGGCAAAGAAGCTGATATATCGGTAAGTTTTGCAAATACAGGAAGTATCAACGGTTACAATGTATATATGGCATATAAGGAAGATGGCAGTGATGAATTACATGAGCTTATCAACAAAAAATATGGCAAGAATACAAGTTACAGAAGTGTTATCACAGCGAGTGCAAAAGTAGATACTACTCTTATTCACGGCGAGAGTATCGATATAATCGTTAAGATTGCTGATGCAGGCGGATATGAATGTGAGAACACATATACATATTACATGGATAGAACACCGCCTTCAAAACTGTCAGAAACAGGTGTTGAGGTTAGAAATGGTGTTGCCGTTATCAGTTTTGAAAAAGGTAAAGAAGCTGATATTGCAGGATATCGTATATACAGACAGGAAGCAGCAGGAGAAAAGGAACTTGTTATAGACAGCCCGACTCCTGATAAGACCTATTATTATGATAAGACTGTCGTTTCAGGTAAAGAATACACATACTATGTATCTGCTTATGATGAGGAGGGTCTTGAAGGAGAGCTTTCCGATGGAATGAAGGTGTCTGTAGGTGCGGACGAAGAATGCCCAAGAATAGAAAGCATTGATCCTCTTGACGGAATACTTACGGGAATCGAGAAGATAACCATAACCGCATCAGATAATAAAGCACTTGACAAATTAAAGATTATGCTTTCAGGTAATGGTTCACAGGAAGATACTATACTTGATGAGATCGATATATCAAATGGTAAGGCAGAGTATGAACTTGATACTTCAAAGCTCGCAAAAGATGTTACGCTTATATTTACTGTATATGACATATCAGGTAATACTAATGCTGATGAGTTTGCATGTACATATACCATCGATAATGAGGGCCCGGCTGCGCCTTCAGGTGTTACAGCAGAGATCTATTCGACTACGGCTGTTCTTTCATGGGATAATCCGATTGATGACGATTATGCCTATGCATTAGTTGAACGTATAGAAGGAAATGGAAGCAGAACGGAGATCGCACGTCCGACATCGACTACAGGATGTGTTATAGAAGGACTTACACCATTAGAGACAACCAATTATCAGGTGACCTTCTATGATATTCAGGGCAATGCGGGTACTCCTTCAGACCTTATATCAGTTACAGCCGGAGAGGATACGATTGTACCGAGGATCAATGTTATAACTCCACAGGGCGGATACTTTAACTACAGTATTCCGTTATCTGTCAAGGCATATGATAACTGTAATGTGGAGAGTGTATATATTGATTACTCATTTGATAAGACTACGTGGGAAAATGCATATACCTGTACTTTTGATACTCCCGAAAAACAGCCGACAGTCAAATATGACTTGGACACAAGTAAATATCAGGAAGGAAAAGTCTATGTCAGGGCATATGCCGTTGATACGTCAGGCAATCTCGGTGATAAAGAACAGGTAATGATTGAATATATCATAGATCATTCATCTCCAACGAAGGTTGATAAATTGACTGTGTCCGGAGAAGAAGGCAGTATCTATCTTAAATGGAATGAACCGGTAGATAACGATGTTGCAGGATATCGTCTGTATAGAAGTATTGAGGGACTTGACTCATATCAATGTATCAATTCTTCAATCAATACTATAAGTTATTACGACAGAAGTGCAGCTTATGATACAAGTTATTGTTATTATCTTACGGCATATGATCATGCAGGTAATGAGAGTGACAAGTCAAATATTGTTACTGCCCAGAAGCAGGATGATGAAAAGAAGCCGGTAGTACACAGTATCGTTCCTGAAAAGAATGTAATGCTTGCAAAAACAGTAGAAATATCGGCAATGGTATCTGATAATGATGTATTAAGCAGTGTAAGATTTGCTATTAAGAGCAGGGATGAGAATAGTGTACCTATCGAACTTGGTAATGTTGATTTTGATAAGAGTTCAGGTACTGTTACATATGCATTTGACACTACGGCATTTTCTAATGGTGAGTATGATATCTGTGTTACTGCAACGGACAGGAGTGGTAATGTAAGTTCTGAACTGACATCATCATGCATCATACATAACGTATCACTTGAAACACCGGATCTGTTTGCTGTAGCAGGTGACTGGTGCGTTAATGTGCATTGTACATTAGATGAATCGTTAACATATGTATTATATAGAAAATGTCAGCAGACGGAGGATAATTATTCTTCGATCATAAGCGGAGCGGGAACGCTCGTATACCGAGATAATGATATAAATCCTAAATACACATATATTTATCAGATAGTAATTAAGGATGCTGCCGGTAATACAAACCGTTCAGCACTTAGATATGTCAAACCTAACGCAGTAGATACTACAGCTCCTGTTGCATCTATTAATACCAATACTTCCGTTGTAGAGGAATATGAGACTATATTTTCCGGTATGGATTCAACGGACAATGATAGAATTGTCAAGTACACATGGGATTTTGGTGACGGAAGTGATGAAGTAACAGGACCTACACCTAAACATGCATATAAGAAATCCGGAAGTTATATCGTAAAACTTACCGTAGAGGATGCAAGCGGTAATACAGGCTATGATACAGCTAAGATCACAGTGCTTCCAAAACAAAGCTCAGGTAAGGCAATAGTGACCGTTAATAATGCTAAGGGCTCACCTATGCGCGACGTTATGATATATGTCAATTCTTCGACGTCGGGTAACGATATGGTGAGAACCGATAATAAGGGACAGGCTGTTATAATGCAGAAACCGGGAACTTATAAGATTGCATTATATAAATCCGGTTATGTTGCGACAGAGGAAAGTGTAGAGATAGAGTTACATGGGGAGAATGTGTATACATTCACGTTGAATGAGGGCGAGACTGTATCGGCAGATTTCAAAGTGCGTCAGATGGACTTTGATGAGATAGTTGCGGCTGGAATAGATCTTTCCGATCCGACTAATCAACATGTGTTTACAGTAGAGACAACGCTTAAGTTTGCTGATGCAACAAGAACGCCGGAGGTAATAACAGAACCAATGATTCCTGCAATGGCATCCGTAAGTATTGACAGAGGGCATGCAGGTGATACAGAAGGTATTGGAGGCGGAGGAGGAACATATATTTCTCCGGAAACAGGCGAGCCTGTTGAAGGTGAACCTGTTCCTGATCTATATTATACTATACATATTACTCAGTCTATTTCGTGGCTTAAGGATATGTATGAGGCAACACTTATTGTGTATAACAATGCCAACAGTCAGACGATTGTAGCTAAAGACCTTACAGCTACATTGCAGCTGCCTACAGGACTTTCTCTAGCTGCTACAAAACAGGGTCAGAATATGACTAATGAACTTCCTGATATTAAGGGTGGCGAGACCTGTAATACTACATGGTATGTCAGGGGAGATGCGAGAGGCAAGTATTCTCTTAATGCAATGTTAAAAGGTACATTACAGCCTTTTGGTGCAGATTTCACATGTAATTTTACATCAAATGAGTTCGATGTAACTGCAGGTGAAGGTCTGGTACTTACTATTCAGCCGGAAGACAGGGCAGAGAAGGGTGAACAGTATTATGTATATTTTACCTTGTCTAATGAGGGTAGCAAAGAATTTTATAATGTCAACACAACTTTTGGAACACATCATGCAAACAGCAAACGTTTTGTGACTAATTCTGATGGCTCAAAACCTCTTCCTGTAATGTCGCAGGATGATGTCGTAATGGTTGAGTGTCTAAAACCGGGCGAATCCATATCAGGTATATATAAAAGGATCTTACCTGTTGATGGTGATAAGTGGCTTAATTACAAGAGGCTTGTAGATGCCGAATATGAAGTATTAGATGATAAGAACCTTGGCGTATCTGTTGTTCTTTCTGTAGTTGCATCGCATGTTGCCGTACCGGCACTTGTATATCAGATGCCAACACAGGAGAACTCTGAAGCGGATCCGGTCAATGTAAGTACGGGAGCTTATACGGATAATATTACTGCACTTTCAGTTCAAGGCGTTAATCCTGTGTCTGCTGATATATCGTATGACTCTAATGCAACATCTGATCTTGGAGAATTTGGTTACGGCTGGTCACATAATTATGAATCAAGATTAAGAGACATGAAAGATGGTACTATACAGTATTATGTTTCACCTACCGGATATTATACTTTCTTAGCTTCACATTTTGACGCCGACAATATGTATAAGGAGAATGCCGCAGGATATTATGAGCTAGATCTATCCAAGATTCCGATGGAAGAGACATTTAAATGTCTTAATGAGAATAAGGCCGGATATGAGCTTAAGCGTGATAAGGATGGAAAATTCACTCTCACAGACAAGGCGGGAAATATCACTCACTTTGATAAGAAGGGTAACCTTACTTCTATTAAAAACAAAGAAGGTAAGGAAGTATTGGTTGAACGTCAAAGTGATTCATTCACTGTTATTGATAAAGCTTCCGAAAGACACCTTACTTATAATCTTGACAAAGATACCAAGCTTGTTACATCTGTTACAGATGGAACAAGAAAAGCTGAGTTTTATTACGATGAAGATAATTGTCTGAAACAGTTCGTTAACGCAAAGGGCGAGAGTACATACTACACTTATGATAATCTTCACAGGATAACGTCTGTTACTAATGATGACAACGTGACATACGTTACCAATACTTATGAAGTATCAGATGATGAGAAAACAGGAGTTGTAGATCCTGATAAATCCCCATCTTCTTCACTTGGCGAGGCATATAAGAAGGGACGAGTAAAATCCCAAAAGGATGCACTCGGTAATACGACAAAGTTTGTATATGAGGAGAATGAAAAGGACGGAAGTCTTAAAACTACAGTAACAACAAGGAATGGAAAGAAGAAAGTAACCGTAACGGATCTGTATGGCAATGTTACAAGTCAGACTAACGAAGCAGGTAATACAACAACCACAACATATGATGAGAATGGTAATGAAACATATGTTAATCCGCCTGATATGACAACAGTTGACGGTAAGACAACCTCATACAGTATGTCTTATAAGTATGACAGTGACGGTAATATGACATCTATGTCTAACAGTATGCTCGAAAAGGATGAGGACGAGGCTGTCATGACATATGACAAAGACGGAAACATGCTGACCATGAAGAACCGTAATGGTGAGAGCATGGAGTGTACTTATTATGACAACGGACAGATCCATACCGTAAAGGATCAGAATGGTAACGTTATTACTTATGAGTATAATGAAAATGGACAGATTCTTAAGGAAACAGACGGAAACGATAAGAGTATAGAATACAATTATGAACATGGTGATCTTGTTTCTGTTAAAGACAGGAATGGCAATGTAACAAAATATACTTACAATGCTGAAGGACTTGTAGAGAAGACTACCGTTGAAGATAAAGTATCAAAGGAAGAGTACACAACTACGAATTTCTATGATGAACTTGGACGTATAAGCATGGTTCATGATGTAGATGGTGGAACGACCTTCTATGATTATGACTGCAACGGAAATATCACGGAAAAGACTGAACCATCCGGTTCACGAACGGTATATGAGTATGATGGTAATAATCAGATGACTAAGGAATCCGTATACCCTAGTGATTCATCAGAAGAACCTGACAGTGTTACAACCTATACATATACAAAAGAAGGTCTTCTTAAGACTGTAACAGATTGTAAGAGTGAAACGGTCATTACTAACAGTTATGATGAGGTCGGCAATAAGACAAAGGAAATAGAGACTAAGGGTGAGAAAAAGCTTTCCGAGAAACATTATGCTTATGATGAACTTGGTAATAAGACTACAGAGTCGGTTCATGTTATAGATAAGGAAGGTAATGATACAGGAAGTCTTACTACTCAGTATATCTATTATCCAAACAGTAAGCTTAACAAGGTCATCGACTATACAGGAGCAGAGACTACTTACAGCTATGATAAGAGCTGGAGAACACAGTTTATTGAAAGCACAACAGAACCTTTAACGGAATACAGATATGATCGTGCCGGAAGAGTAGAGAAAGAGATAATAGGAAAGAACAGTGACGGTGAGAACAGTACTAAGGAAAGTACTGTAACATCATATGGGTATGATATCTATGGACACGTAACGAAGGCAACAGATGCCATGGGTAATTCTACACAGTATCGTTATGATGCAAACGGTAATCTTACTGATACAGTTGATGCTACAGGACGAGTAGCATACAGTAAGTATGATTCGCTTAATCGTGTTATTGAGACAGGTGTCAGAAAACCGGGAACTACTGAGGATATAGCACTTGCAAAAACATCATATAACATCAAGGAACATACTGTCACAACAACAGATATGATCAATGGTGGTAGTGTGACCACATACTATGACACAGCAGGACGGGAATATAAAACTGTTAACGGTGAAGGTGTCTTATTATTAGAGACAATATATGATACTGAAAACCGTATACTTCAATCGGTAGATGCCAAAGGAATGGTAAGTGAGAATGTCTATAATTCACTTGGACAGATTGAGAAGGTCAATGAAGGAGCCAAGGGAGATAAGAAAGAGGACGGCACGTACATAATATCAGGTGATATTCACACTGAAAGCTATGAGTATGATGATCTTGGACGTACTGATAAGGTAACGGATGCCGATAACGGAGTATCATCTGTAGTATTTGACAGCCTTGGAAGAATTGTATCATTGAAAGATCCTAATCAGAACGAAAAGGATGCAGAAGGCAAGGCGTGGAGTCTTAATAACGGCAATACATACACATATGAGTACAATGATAAGGGATTACTTTCAAAAGAGACCAACTCCCTTAACAATGTGACTACATATGAGTATAATGCAAAGATGCTTCTTGATAAGATGACAGACAGTGCAGGAGAAGATACTGAGTATAAGTATGATGCACTTAACCGTCTTGAAGAAGTCAAGGATGAACTGGGTACTATCAAGTATGAGTATGATGCCAACGGTAACGTTCTTGAAGTGAAAGAAGATCCCAAGGGTCTCCTTAATATGTCAAAAACTATAGTAAGAACATATGATAACCTTAACAGAGTTACATCATATACTGACTATAAGGGACGAGAAGTCAAGTACGGATATGATGAGCTGGGTAATCTTAGAACACTTACCTATCCGGGCGGAGAGATTGTAACATATGATTATAATCCGGACGGAAAAGTCAACACCATGAGCAGTAAGAGTGGTGGTACGTTCTATTATACTTATGACAGTTACGGAAGACTTAAGCAGATCAAACGCCCTGACGGTTCTGTTGAAGAGAGAAAGTATGATGATGCCGGACAATTAAAGGAACAGGTCGACAAAGATAAGGACGGAAACATTCTCCAGAAGAATAATTATACATATGATGTTTTCGGAGAGATAACAGAAAAGTCAACAAGTACTGATGGCGATCTTAATAAGCTTGTAAGCGTCAATATGGAGTATGACTCTGCAAACCGCCTTACAAAGTATAATGGCGAAGAAGTCACCTATGACGTCAAGGGCAACATGATCAAGGGACCTGTTGACGGTGAGATGACAGAGCTTACTTATGATTGTCGAAACCGTCTTGTTAAGGCAGGCAAAGTCAGCTATACTTATGACTGTGAGAATACAAGAATATCCTCAACAGAGGATGAAATAACAACTGAATATGTGACAGACACAGGTGGAATCTTAAGCAGAATGCTGATAGCTTATGAATCTGTAGGAACATCTGATGCTTCAGAAACACACTATTACTATGGTGCAGAAGGTCTTGCTTGTCAGAATAATGACACAACAGGACAGTACTTTGCATACCATTACGACAATATTGGTTCTACAACTCTTATCACAGATAAGACCGGAAGAATAATAGAAAAGTTTGCATATGGAACATACGGAGAACTGCTCACAGAGGTAGTCAACAACATAAGATTCCTCTATAACGGAAGCTATGGTGTTGTGACGGACAGTAACGGTCTCTATTATATGCGTGCGAGATATTATAACCCTGATATCAAGAGATTCATCAACCAGGATATCAAAGTCGGTGATATCAGTAACGGACAGGGACTTAACAGGTATGCATACTGCGAAGGTAATCCGATAAGTATGGTAGATCCTTTCGGTCTGTGTGGAGAGAATGCTAATGAGCAGGGAGAAGCAAGTAAGTATCAATGGTTACACAATGCTCTTGATATGGCAGGTCTGTTTTTTGATGTAGCAGATGTTGTCAACGCAGGTGTATATGCCCTTGAAGGAAAGTGGGGACAGGCAGCAGTATCTATGGCATGTGCCCTTCCAGCAATCGGAACAGCTATAGCAGGTGTATCTAAAGCTACTAAGTTTGCTAAGGCAGGAAACATAATCGGACAGGCAATGAAGTATGCAGGAAAAGGCTTTATGACTGTCCAGACAGCTTCTGAATCACTTAAACTTGCAGGAGATGCAAGGGCAGAGTATGCTGTCAATGGTGGAAAACTAACTTGGAGTGTTGCAAAGAAAGCAGTAGGTGCACTTGCGCTTGGAGCATTAGCAACAATGTCAGCCAGCAGTCTGATGAAAGACGTAACAAGTCTTACAAAGATGTCAGATGTAAAAACAAAGACAACCGTTGCTGATGTTGCGGATAGTGTTTCAGGTAAGGTCGAGAAAAGTTCAGGAATAAGCGGTGAAAACATATCAGCCGGCAGTGGCGGTATGATGAAGAACAGAAATAGAGGTTCTGTTGTATGGCCTTTTGGTAAGGGTGGAAGTGGTTCTGACATAGACAGAATCAAAAAGGTAACTCAGCAAAGTTATGATTATGCTGTTAATAATCCAAGACAAAGTGGGTTGAATAGAATGCAATTAGGTAAGGATGCTGAAGTCCAAGCCACAAGATGGACAAGAAAGTGGGCTGAAAGAAATGGGATAGATTTAAGTGATGAAGGATTACATTTTCAAGTTAGAGGTAATCATTCTATTCCAGATGTTGTTTATGAACCGACCCATAGTATTATGGATTTTAAACTGACACCTAAAGCAATAAGAAAAGTACAAAGTGATAATTTTAAACTAGATTTCCCAGATTATTCTATAGAGTATATATTTGGACCAGGACCATGGAGGGATAACTGATGAATATCGAACAAGCTTTTATAAATTTTGATAATCCTAATATTGTTAAATCGATTGTTGAAAGAAGGTTAAATGGTGATTTAAAAGAGTTAAGATATAATTATAATATTGAATTAAATGATTCATATGATGTCTTTTTAAAGAATGATAATAAAAGGAAGATTGCTATTTCTCCTGAAAAAGATGGTTGGATAACGATAATAGAATCTAAAGAAGTAAATGATTACACTATGTTGATTGAAATATCCAAAGAAACGGAATCAGAGGTAGTTGCTATTCAGCAATATGATTCTGTAGGAGCATGGGGATATGTATTAATTAATAAAGGCGAGATAGTTGATAGTTATTTTAGTGAAGATGACTATGATTATGAGAATATGATATTTGACAAAATGAAAACAAAAGGAATAAACAATGTATTATTGTTGTTTAGGGAAGTAATCCAAATGAAAGATGAAAATTGGATGCTTGTAAAAAAGAATTATGATGTATGATTGTCAATACTTTAGCACAACCAATCCCTTCCCCTCTCAAACCCAACCAACTAAAACCTACCACCATCCCGAACCCGAATCGTCTCTGTGCGTAGCAGATGATGTCGATGAGGGTGAGGGTAGCGAGTTACGGTAGTAACGAGCAAGATATAGCGGTTTTAGCCCCTGTTGGGAATACTTAAGTAAAAATCAATAACGAATTTTCAGTTTAGTTCGAATAAGCTGATATGAAAGCACTCTTAACAAAATTATTTTTTTGTTAGGAGTGTTTTCTTATGACTAAAATTCGTTCTATTAATTCAAATCAGCTTTATATCGCTCAGAATGCCGAAGTATCGCTTAAGTTGGCAGGTAACACAGCACAGGTTACTTTTACTGCTGGTAAAAACAGGAAGTGTCCTATTAAAAATCTTTCAAAGGATGAGTTCGTGGATTTATCGACAGGCGAGGTGAGAAAGCGTAATCATTCAAAAAATCGTTTTCAGTCACCTAAAAGTGTTCGGAAGAGCATAAACTCTCTTATGGATTTGATTCGGTGCAATGCAACCAATCCTGCAAACTGTAAGTGGATAACGCTTACTTATCAAGAAGACATGACCGACTGCAAAAGAGTGTTCAAAGACAACAAAGCATTCCTGCGTAAGCTCCGCAGTTATCTGAAGAAGCAGAAGCTTCCAGAGTCAAAGTCTGATTTCAAATTCATTGCAGTAGCCGAGCCACAAGGCGAGAATCATGGTAATGCTTGGCATATTCATCTTCTATTGATATTTGATTCAAAAGCTCCTTATATCAGCAATCAGGATATTGCTGATTTATGGGGTTAT
>CADBCZ010000035.1 GCA_902793335.1 uncultured Lachnospiraceae bacterium | reverse complement strand
TCTTCTAAACAATCATGGTCTACTTGTCACGCCCGTCTACCGACGGGCTTATTTTAACTCAAAAGTTCTCCGCAGGAGAACTTTCCTATAAAGTAAAAATAGCGCCTGTCTTTCGACAGACGCCCTTCAATTATACTTATTATCCTTCAATTGCAATATAGTTGGTCTTCTCGACCTTCTTGTTTGGATCAGGCTTTGGAACATTTACCTTAAGAACACCATCCTTGTACTCAGCCTTGATATCCTCCTGTGTAATTGTATCTCCAACATAGAACGATCTGGTCATGCTGCCCATATAACGTTCACGTCTGATATACTTGCCACTCTTCTTCTCTTTCTCATCCTTATCAAGACCTTTTGCAGCCTTAATAGTAAGATAGCCATCTGTAAGTTCCAAGGAAAGTTCTTCCTTCTTAAATCCCGGAAGGTCAACATCGATCTCATAATGATCATCGTGATCTCTTACATCTGTCTTCATCATGTTATCTGCGTGTCTTCCGTAAAGTTTCTTCTGGGCATTCTTCATCTGCTTGTCATATGCAGGCCAATCGAAAAAGTCATCAAAGAAATCATCAAATAAGTTTTCTCCAAAAATACTAGGTACCATCATAAGTCATCTCTCCTTCACTAATTTTTATTGTCGCAGTCACATCATTGTTATTGTATGTAACTGTAGCTGGTTTATACGTTGTAGAAACATCTCTTGTTTGTTTCTGATTATGTTATACCACTTTTGTTAGCACTCGTCAAGTGTGAGTGCTAACAATTTCTGTGAAGTTTTTGTGAACACTAAAACACCCTTAATCTATCTGTGCATAAAATAATAATAAGATATATAGTGGGAGAATCCTATGACCTTTGAAAACATCAACATACGTAACATCCTGCCAACTGCAATATCCAATAATGCAATTATCGTCGATGTACGCACCCCTGAGTTATTCTACACAAAACATATACCTCTGGCTATTAATCTTCCTTTAGAAAAAATAACAGAAGGACAGATAAGCCTTCCTAAAGCCAGAACACTTATAACATACTGCGATACCGGTGGTGCAAGTATTCGCGCCGCAAAAATGCTTGCCCAAAAAGGTTATAGGGTAATCAACTGTGTTGGAGGAATAAACAACTATAACGGGTCCACCACCAGGGGTTAAGCGCAATTCCCGCGGAGCGTTTTATATAGTAGAAACGGAGATTCTTATTTTAATGCAAAACGGGATTGCACCTTCAGCGCAATCCCGTTCTTAACAGAAATTATAACCTCTGTCTCATCTTGTTGTAAACATACATCATACTACTTTGTTACCTTTTCAAAATCTGATGCCGGATGCTTGCATATAGGGCAGATGAAATCATCAGGCAATTCCTCTCCGACATATTCATATCCGCATATTGTACATCTCCATACAGTCTGTCCATCTGCTGTCTTGCCCACAGCCTGTGGCTTTGGCTTTACATTTGCATGGTAATAACCGTAATCCATAGACGGAGAATCAGACAATATCTCCATATCGGTTACTGCCGCAATAAACAAGGTGTGACTTCCAAGGTCAATGGCCTGTTCAACCCAGCCTGCTATAAAACCGTTGGTTCCCCTGGTTATATAGTTGACATCATTAAAGCCTCTCTTGCAATCCGTAAAACCGGCAAACTTATCGACATCTCTTCCTGACTGGAACCCAAAATGCTTAAACAGATCAAAAGTCGCATCCTGTGAAATGATAGACAAAGTAAATTTCTTTGTATTTAACACCATATCATGTGTGTAATTAGACTTGTTGACTGCAAATGCTATTCTGTTGGGTTCAGCTGTTACCTGAATCCCTGTGTTGATGATACATCCGTTGTCCTTACCATTCTCACTTGCTGTAAGCACAAACAATCCATAGGTAAGCTTATTCATAGTTTTTGTGTCCATATAAATACCCCCTTTAATTCAATCTTCGTAACCCTTTAGTTCCCTGATAATTAAGATTTGCCAGATAAACCATAATAACATGGACATATTCACTTAATATATTTTACAGATTAGCTTTAATCTGCTCATATATTCCCTCAGCGTCAAGCTTGTATTTATGAATCAACTCCAAAGCAGGACCTGACTCACCAAATCTATCTCTAACACCAATCTTATATACTGATGTCGGCGCTTTTTCACATACAACATCACAAACTGCAGAACCTAATCCACCAATTATAGAATGCTCTTCTACAGTGAATATCTTCTTAGTCTCCTTGGCAGCCTTAACGATTATATCCTCGTCAATCGGCTTGATTGTATGGATATTAATAACTCTTGCATTTATTCCATCAGCTTCAAGAAGTTTGGCAGCTTCAATCGCATATGACACTTCAAGTCCGGTTGCAATGATTGTAATATCATTACCTTCCTTTAATGTCACACCCTTGCCCCACTCGAACTTATAATCAGAATTATCGTTGATAACAGGAACAGCAAGTCTTCCGAATCGCATATATACAGGACCTTTATACTCATAAGCCGCCTTAACAGCAGCTCTTGCCTCAATATCATCGGAAGGATTGATTATAACCATTCCCGGAATTGATCTCATCAAAGCGATATCCTCGTTACACTGATGGGTAGCACCATCCTCACCAACGGAAATACCGGCATGTGTTGCGCCTATCTTGACATTTAACTTAGGATATCCTATAGAGTTACGCACCTGCTCGAATGCACGTCCCGCTGCAAACATCGCAAAACTACTTGCAAACGGTACCTTACCTGTAAGCGAAAGTCCCGCTGCAATTCCCATCATATCACACTCAGCGATTCCACAATCAATATGTCTTTTGGGAAAAGCCTTCTGAAAGATGTTAGTCTTTGTTGCTGCTGCAAGATCAGCATCTAAAACTACAAGATCCTCATGTTCTTTTCCTATTTCAACCAAAGCATTACCATAACTTTCTCTTGTTGCTATCTTCTTTACTTCTGACATAATGCTTCACCTACTTTCTCTAAATCTGCCATTGCCACCTCATACTGTTCATCGTTAGGTGCAGCGCCATGCCATGATGCCTGATTCTCCATGAATGAGACACCTTTTCCTTTAACAGTCTTAGCTATTATTGCTGTCGGCATTCCCTTAGTTTCTCTTGCCTCGTTAAATGCAGCATCAATAGCATCAAAATCATGTCCGTCTATCGTGATTACGTGAAAATTAAATGCCTTAAATTTATCAGCAATCGGATAAGGAGAACATACATTGTCTATATCACCATCAATCTGAAGTCCGTTATTATCTACAATAACTACCAAATTATCCAATTTTCTATGGCCGGCAAACATTGCTGCCTCCCATACCTGTCCTTCCTGAATCTCACCGTCTCCAAGAAGTGTATATACTCTATAATCTTCGTTTGACATCTTAGCAGAAAGAGCCATTCCCACTGCTACCGATACACCCTGTCCCAATGAGCCTGCTGACATATCAACACCAGGTGTATGCTTCATATCAGGATGTCCCTGAAGCATTGCTCCTGTTTTTCTTAATTTAAGTAATTCTTCCTCTGGGAAAAATCCTTTAAGTGCAAGTGCACTGTATAATGCGGGAGCAACATGTCCTTTTGAAAGGACGAATCTGTCTCTGTCCATCTTATCAGGATTAGCCGGATCTACATTCATTTCATTGTAATACAGATAAGTTATAATATCTGCCGCTGACAACGATCCACCGGGATGTCCGCACTTAGCAGCATGAAGAGAAGACACAATGTGTTTTCTGATTTCATTTGCTGTTTTTTGTAGGTTCATTTTGTCCATAATAATCTCCTAACCTTTAAGTTTGATAGAGTAACCACATATTATTTTATAGACAAGTCTTAAAATTGCAACCCCTTTTTTTCATTTTTAATGCCAAATTGAAAAAAACTGTGTAAATTCACAAGAAATCTACCATTTCTGACATAGTTTTAATTACTACATCTCGTCACATTCGGCCTGATTTTCTTTACAAGACACTGAAAATATGATATTATTAGCCATGTATTATTTATTTTAAGAAAGGACGGATATACAATGGAAAATTATATTATTTCCTGCTGTTCAACCGCAGATTTATCAAAGGAATTCTTTGAAGAGCGCAACATAAACTATCTGTGCTTCCATTTCATGCTGGATAAGGAAACATATCCTGATGATCTCGGTGTTTCCGTAGATATAAATGATTTCTATAAAAAAATGGAAGATGGTGCTGAGACAAAGACCTCTCAACCAAACGCAGAAGAGTATTCTAATTATTTCAGACCTTTTCTGGAAGCCGGAAAAGATATCCTGCATTTAACACTTTCCGCCGGTATTTCAGGAGCATATAATTCTGCCTGTATAGCAAAAGAAATGTTAAGTGAAGAATTTCCAGACAGAAAAATATACATCATTGATTCTCTTGCCGCATCAAGCGGATACGGTCTTTTGATAGACGCCGTAGCAGATAAGCGTGATGAAGGATTATCAATAGATGAGTTAAAAGATTGGACAATTGATAATTTATTATATGTTAACCACTGGTTTTTCTCAACAACCTTAACTTACTTTATAAGAGGCGGAAGAATATCAAAGACAGCCGGTACAGTCGGCAACATGTTAAATATTTGTCCTCTGATGAATGTTAACAGCGAAGGAAAACTTGATGTCAAAGAAAAGATACGTTCAAAACGTAAAGTCATCAAAGCAATCGTTGATAAGATGGAACAATCTGCAAGAGACGGATTGGAATACAACGGTAAATGTTTCATCAGTAACTCTGCCTGCTACGAAGACGCCCGTGCCGTTGCCGATCTCATAGAAAGCAAATTTCCCAAGCTTAACGGAAAAGTCGAGATATTTAATATAGGCACTGTAATCGGAAGTCATACAGGTCCCGGAACAGTCGCACTTTTCTTCTGGGGAGATAAAAGAGATGAATAATAATTATGGGGTTCAAAAAAATATTTTTTGAACCCCATTGTTTTTACTAAAATATCAATAATAATTTACAGATAACTCTTCAACTTGTCCACCATGTCAAGTTTCTCCCAAGGAAGGTCAAGATCGAGTCTTCCGAAATGACCATATGCTGCCGTCTGCTTATATATCGGTCTGCGAAGATCTAACATCTTAATAATACCTGCCGGACGAAGATCAAAATTCTCTCTAACGATTTCAACTAACTTTCTCTCATCAAGCTTACCTGTTCCAAAAGTATCAACTCTTACAGACGTAGGTCTTGCCACACCAATAGCGTATGAAAGCTGAATCTCACATTTCTTTGCAAGTCCTGCTGCAACAATATTCTTAGCAACATATCTTGCTGCATATGCTGCAGAACGATCCACCTTAGTACAATCCTTTCCTGAAAAAGCTCCGCCACCATGACGAGCATATCCACCATAGGTATCTACAATAATCTTACGTCCTGTAAGACCCGAATCTCCGTTAGGTCCTCCGATAACAAATCTTCCTGTCGGATTGATGAAGAACTTGGTGTCATCATCAACAAGCTCTTTTGGAAGAATCACATCAAATACTTCCTTCTTAATATCTTTGTGAATCTGCTCCTGAGTCACATCCGCATCATGCTGTGTTGAGAGAACAACAGCCTCTAAACGTACAGGCTTTCCTTCCTCATCATATTCAACTGAAACCTGAGTTTTTCCATCAGGACGAAGATATGGAAGAGTTCCGTTCTTTCTAACCTCTGTCAGTCTTCTTGCAAGCTTATGTGCAAGACTGATTGGATAAGGCATATATTCCTCTGTCTCATCAGTTGCAAATCCAAACATCATTCCCTGATCGCCCGCACCGATTGCTTCAATATCCTCATCACTCATAGTATTTTCTTTTGCTTCTAATGCCTTATCAACTCCCATGGCAATATCGGCACTCTGCTCATCGATAGCAGTTATAACACCACAAGTATCACAATCAAATCCAGAATCAGAATGATTATATCCAATCTCTCTAATTGTATCTCTTACTATTTTCTGAATATCAACATATGCATTGGTGGTAATCTCTCCCATAACAAGCACAAGTCCTGTTGTTATTGAAGTCTCACATGCAACTCGGCTGTTAGGATCCTGTCTCATCAACTCGTCTAAAACAGCATCAGATATCTGATCACAAATTTTATCGGGATGTCCTTCAGTTACGGACTCAGATGTAAATAATAATTTCTCCATCATCATACTCCTTATCTTAAATGTATATGTATGTTATCATTTCTTCCATTATATTTCAATAACATCCAAAATGACCTAATCATCAACTTAATAAATATACTCCATATCAACTATAAGGTCAAGAATACATTGACTTTATTTCTATTTTTTTTTATAATATAGTCAAGTGTCGAAAGTGAAAAGGAGAGCTTTAATATGGGTGTCAAACAAATCATGATCCACAAGGTTTCTCTTGGCATGAAGATAGCCGAGGATGTATATAAAGGAAACCAGCTGGTAGTAAAAAAGGATAAAGAAATCACCAAAGAAGTACTTGATGTTCTTCAATACTCTTCTATTGTCTCAGTTGCGGTTTATGATAACGATTCAACCGAGCCAAAGACTGTTTCGCAAGACGAACCAACAGCAAAAGCTCCACTTTCTCACTCCGAAAAACTAAGGCAAAGTGCTGTCTTTAAGAAGTTTGAAGAAGAATTTAACGAGAAAACAGAAACTTTAACCCACTCACTCAATGACATAGCCAAGAAAAATGATAAGGTTAACATTGATGAGCTTTTCTCTTCTGCTAACGAGATAATGGAACACGCTACAAATACCTATCAACTTATGGACATTCTAAGCAATATAAGATATTTTGATGATTCTACTTATGCACATTCGTTAAATGTAGCTCTTCTTGCCAACATTCTCGGTCACTGGCTTCATTTTGACGAAGAAAAGATCAAGAAGATCACTGTTGCAGGAATGCTTCATGATATAGGAAAGGTCCTTATACCCAAAGAGATCATCCAGAAACCCGGCAAACTTACAGAAGAGGAATTTCAGACAATCAAGACTCATCCTTTATTGGGTTATAGATTATTAAAGTCTAAGAATGTTGATGAAGATATCTCTCAGGCTGCCCTGCTCCACCATGAAAAATGTGATGGAACAGGTTATCCTACAAGAGTAACGGGAGATAAAACCGTGTACACAGCCAAGATAATTGCAATTGTAGACGTTTATGAGGCAATGACCGCCAACAGATGCTATCGTGATGGTATATGTCCTTTCCATGTTATCCGTATGTTTGAGGACGAGGGTTATGCCAAGTATGACCCGACATTTCTCATTCCGTTTCTTCGAGGAATCGCTGACACATACCTGCACAATACCGTATTATTAAGCGATGGAAGCCAGGGTGAGATAATTCTTACCAATGCCGCCGTTCCTTCAAGACCGGCACTTATGGTAAACGGCCAGTTAATCGATCTTAACAAACGTTCAGATCTCACAATTGATAAAATACTATAATTATTCCTTTAATATTATCAACTTATCTCCGGGATATATCGTGTCATTTTCTATGCCATTGATTTCCCGGAGTCTTTTTACGGTCGTATAATATCTTTTCGCTATACTCCACAAAGTATCACCGGGTTTAACTATATAACATGTAATACCTGGAAGTTTTAGCTTCGCATCAGAATCTATCGGTTTAACCGCCATATTAAGCACAGCCTTTTCATTCTCGTTTGAAAACGCCAATACTTCTAACGAAATCTCGGCCTTAATCTCTATACTGTTATCAGAAAGCTGAACAGCTTGAATCTGATCAATGTGCGGAACAATCGAGTATGTAACATCCTTATTCATTCCGGCAACTTCTATCTCGCAATCAAACGGAACATCTAAAGTCGTTGATGCGAGTGATCCATTCTCATCCTTTGTAAGATATATAACCTGTGCCGCAAGAACCCCTGTCACCGATATTCCCTGAGGTGTTTTCTTAGTTTCATCTATCGAGACCATTCCCTCCGTATAGCAGACCTGCAGCAACGAATTCTTCTTAGGCATCTCCACCGTTTCCAAAACTCTGATCTTGGCGCAATTTCTCATCAGAAGACGCAGCAGAGAAAACTCCTTCCATTCCGGCTCTATCATGACATCCGTAGAATAAGCATCCCTTACCAGTTTCATATCCTCCTGACCGTACAGTTTGATTTCAACAGTAAAATCCGCGCTTATTTCTAACTTTCTATCATTACCTCTGTCATCAGCAATAACCGCTATATGATATTGGTCAAGGTTAAGTGCACTTCCGGAGATCATATCAGCTGAAGACATCTGTTCATCAACACGCTTTTCAAACGGGACCTCCATAGTAAAATACTGTACCGGCATATCCTGTTCTTCTGCATTATAAAGCAGGAAAATGCTGAAGCTGCCACTCACCAGCAGATAGCCATCACAAGCTTTGATCTGTGGATTAATAACCGATATGTTCTTCCAGATAACCTGATATATATCCGGTTTGTTAGCAGGTATATCCACATCCTCAACTATAGATAAAGGCTGCTTATTCTGTAACTTCAGGCTCATCATAGATATAGTTCCTTCAAGCACTTCGGCTTCACCCGCATCTTCTATCGCTGTAAGCGCCATAAATTCATCTTTTTCTTTCACCTGATAATCAATCCCTATAAGCGCCTTAAGACTTAGCTTTCTAGAATGAAGCATTGTCACAGTAATATCGTTGAGACTTGCATGCACCTCTACATAGTCTGTCTCCTTTGTTCCATCAGCATTAATATATTCCACAAACGGAACCTTACCGCTTACGCTGTCGAAGGTATTACTCTCCTCATCCGCCATATATAATATCTGATAATTAAGGCTGCCCTTTATCTGGAATCTGTCGACCATTGGTGTAACTTCCTCGATAACAACATTTCCCTTAACCAAAACCAGTCTTTCTATATCCAATAGATTCTCTGAAATATTGATAGTGTCATCAAGTGTAAACTGCATCACGTTCTTGACTTTCCACGTGTAATTGGTAATCTGTTTCTTGATAAATTCCATACTGCCTCCTACTAATAATGATTATTCTCTATCTATCCATCATTATATGCAGCATGTATAAAAGATATGTCATAAGAAGTCCAAAACTCAAAATACTTAAATATACATCATCCAGTCAAAAACCTTATACATTATATAGCCAACAGCGATAACCAGGCTTAAAAACGCATATATATCCTCAATTCTGTTGTCTGTCATCTCTTCTTCATATATTCTCTCTTCCATGGTAATCTGCCATCCTTTCTGTCTTTGATGATAAAATCTTATCACCATCCCCTGACAAACCATGGCAGATTCCAAAAAAATTTTTTTAATTTTTTTAATAAGAGGAATTAACTATCGGCATTCCTATTTTAATATAGGTTACATCATCATTCTCATCATAGCTTAAAACCACCTGAACATTCACCTTGTTTTTATTGAGCATCAAATGATTATCGAAAGCCTTAGTGTAACCATATACAGTACAAATTCCATTTTCCATCACCTCATCAACTTTCCTTGCCTTGACCTGTCTAAATATTTCCTCATATATCCCGCGTCCCTTTAACGATACAAAATCACCTTTCTTTTGTGCATTTATTTCAAGACTCACCTGACTTTGTTTTCCTATTTCATCAAACAACTCCTTCACTTTATTATATAAATTCACTGCTTTTGTGGTCGTTGCCGCTGTGTTGATCTCTATTGAAATATACTGCCCAGGGACAGCATTTTTATCAGTTTCATCCAAAATACTTACTATCTGAAGAATCGTAATGGCATGTTTTCCTCTTTTTGTCAACATCATTTTTCTGTAACCGTCACCGCAACCTTCACTTATTGTGTATCCGTCGGTTATACCAAGTTTGCCGGCAAGTCTTTCAAGCATTTTTTTCTTAGTTGTATCACCAAGCTCCATGGTTTCAAAATATCCGTATCCCCTGACAGTCTCCTCGGTAACATTGTCATCCACTACTGAAAATGCGCTCACCGTCCGTCTTTCATTCTGTCTGTAATTAATATACATTTGCAACGTAACAATACTCCATATAACAATCATAAAACTTATCTTTATTTTTCCACTCATAAAAAATGCCCCCAATCCTTGGAATTAATATCCATAGGATTGACGGCATTTATCTCTTTTATTCATTTATTTCAGATTCCGTTATCACAGCTTCCTGTGATACCACATTTTCCTGTGATACCACGTTTTCCTGTCCTACCGGCTCAGGCACCACCGTTTCCTGCACCATAGATCCAGACATCACAGTCTGCTCCATTTCCATAACAGGCCCGTCCGCCATAGCAGGTCTTAATTCAGTCTTTCTTGCAGCATTTATCATATCCTTATACACCACACAGGTATCACTCAGCATATCATGAAATCCCTGATTTTTCTCTGTTGCTATAATTGCGATATACCCTACAAAAAGAATACCGGAAAGAAATCTTCCAATTGTTTCCCTATATAATATATTGATAAATGTCCAGTCACCGTCCTTGGTTATCACCTGAAGTCTCAATAACATTTTGCCCAAAGTTGTATGCGCAAAATAAGTTATCAAAACAAAGTAACTTACCATTCCGATATAACCTACTACATCAATAAATGAATGCTGAAAAATGAAATTAGATTTCAGCGCTGTTAATCCGACTCCCGCAGCTATAGCAAAAGGCATTTTGACAATTCCTCCAACTATAAAACCAATTAAGCTGTCAATCGCATATGCAACCAATCTTGGGAAAAAGCCGGCATAAACTCTGTTATTCTCCATAAGGTCTGGCATAATACATCGGCACCCCGCTTCCTATACGATCGATCAAATCAACAAGCACTTCAGCCTCTGACTTTTCTTTTGTCTTGGCTACCGAGCCAAATATCTGTGACAGATAACCTGCACTGCTCTTAGGCTCATAAAACCTGCTTACTTTACTCTGTTCCTTAACATAATCGTCAAATTCCTCTTCCGTCTTGATACCGTCAATAAGACCATTATCAAGCGCCTGAGATGCTGTATATATTCTACCGTCAGCCAATGATTTAACATCATCCACAGACATATTCCTTGCCTGCGCAACTATACTGACAAACTGCTCATACGCCTCATCAACAATAGACTGATAGATAGCCTTTTGCTCAGCAGTCATCGGTTTGCCCATTGAACCCATATCCTTATTCTTAGCTGACACGATATTAGCTTCCTTAACACCTATCTTCTCATAAAGACCGGAAAGATCGTAACTTGAGATAATGACACCGATAGAACCCGTTGTAGTGTTTCTGTTAGCATACTGTTCATCTGCCGAAGATGCAAGATACACACCACCCGAACAACATGTGCTCTCCATATAAGCCCATATAGGTCTTCCGGTCTTTTCCTTATACTCCATTAATTTAAGATACAGTTCGTCTGCCTGATAAACCGCACCACCCGGAGTGTCAAGCCTTAAAATGATACCTTTGTTATTGTTCGAATCTATCAGCTTATCCACATAATCCATCAAAAGCTTATGGTTATACTCGCCCGTCGAAGCCGATAATCCATTAGTACTCTGTGTTGCCTGAATAGTTCCTCTTACCGGAACCACAGCGATAAAATCATCTGTTGCAGGCATATCCGCAAGTGCAAGATCTTCGCTTCCATAAAGCTGATCCATAATTCCGCCAAAACCCTTTACGGCACTATCTTCCTTTGATGTAAGCTTAGATGATAATGCATTCGTCAACACACTGATCACACCAGCCACCACAAAAATAACAGCAGCTATAATTAAACCTGTTGTCTGTTTCTGTTTCATTTTCTTCTCCTCAATAAAAAATAGATTGCAAAACCATCCCATGAAAGTCTTGCAATCATATTATATCATAAACTTCATAATTGCGCCATCCATGGCACAAAAAAACACTCGTTCATGCTATATATACATCCGTGTATAATATATCATAAACTTCGTAATTGTGGAAAAGTAATTATTACTTTAAATAAATCACCGTCTAACTCAATGTCAAAGTTTCCGCCCATAAGTCTTGTAAGGTCCTTCGCAATAGATAATCCCAGTCCGCTACCTTCAGTAGTTCTCGAGGAATCTCCTCTTGTAAATCTTTCCATTAGTTCATCTGCACTTATGTTAAGCGGAGCCTTGGAAATATTCTTCATAATAAATTTCACCTGACCGTCTTCATTTATTATCTCAATATATACACGTGTGTTTTCAAGTGAATACTTATAAGCATTCTGAAGCACATTATCCAGAATTCTGAACAGGCGTCTTCCGTCAGCCATAACCTTGTACATTTCTCTGTCTTTTTTATCCGGATATGCTATTACCGCCTCGAGCTTCTTCTCCTCATACTTCTCCTCAAACTCACCAAGAGCCTGTTTTACAAGCTCATCAAATGATATCGGCATCATGTTAAGCTCGATATTGCCTGACGTAGCCTTAGCCGCCTCCACGAGATCAATCGTAAGCTGTGACAATCTGTGTGCCTTTGCATCCAATACTTCAACATAGTGTTCCGCTTCAGGTGTGGGCATTTTCTCCGACTTCAAAAGATTAATATAATTAATTATGGATGTGAGCGGAGTTTTCAAATCATGGGAGACATTAGTTATAAGTTCTGTTTTCATACGCTCGTCTTTTAATGATTTTTCTACTGCCATATTAAGACCATCACTTATGTGATTAATTCCTGCGGCCACATCATTAAATATCGATGAACTATCTTGCAGTTTAACTTCAATATCAAAGTCGCCATCTCTTGTTTTGTCTATATGTTCACACAATTCTTTCAAATCAGCAGATACACGTACAACTGCATATAACGCGATAATCCACATCAATACAAAGAACAAGATAAATATCGGGGAGTACCACATATTTTTCTTATAAACGTATGCTAAAAACAATACCTCAATCAAAATATATGTCAAAACATATATCTTTATACGTTGTTCACCGCTTTTTTTCAAAACCCAGCGGTACAGTTCTCCCACAAGCAGTCTCGATTTGATATTATGCGCTTTTACTCTCCTTGCAAAGCTTAATGTGAGCTGCATAAATGAAAAACCAAACACAATCGAGCTCAACACACCATTTATCAAAATGCGGATATCACAACTGTATGAACGATATCCGTATTTTGAAAAGAAATACATACCCGAAACTCTCTTCATTACGTATATAGACAATAGAACAGAACCCGCAATCAAGCTTAAATATATAAGCAACCAGACTTCCGAATGAAACCTGTCATACCGGTTAAGAATAACCTCATTATGTTCTTTGTCTTTCCGTCCTGTGGTTTTTATAAGAGAAGCTGCCTGTATCGTAAGTAAAATAAATGTCAACGCAACCCCTATAAGAATATAATTGATATTACAAGCTATGTTTCTGTATATCCAGACATAAGATGCGGAAAAGCTTTCGTCATTTAACTTAAGCCTGGATGGGTCTATTCCAAAATACATGATACAGCCTGTTTCCGTTGAATCCAACGTAGAAACAATATCATCATACCCATATAAATCCTCACTGTAATTGGCAGCCTCTCCTTTATAGTTATTGCCCGCCACAACGTAAGAATTCATATTATCTTTTTTTAAAATATCTTGCACGCTATCTACATTTGAATAAACCGTCCCATCTTTATCGTAAAGCTTAACATAGTATACAAAAGCACTTCCGGCTCTTTTCTGCAGTTCATATTCAGGATTATCAATACCATCATATTTATTTGATATAAACTCCCAAATATCGCGATAATTTTCGCTCCACAAAATTGGAAAAATGATGTTGCTTACACTCTCGCCTGCACCATAATGTGAATAAAGCTCTTCTGTTATATCCGACATCTTGTAAATATAATGTGTAAACGATGTAAAATAATCATCCCAGCTGGAGTAAAATATATCCTGTACAGGATCATATACCGCGTATTTATAATCCGCTAACTCTGTATACAGAAGATTAGAATCAAGAGGGGAAGTTTCAACGTTCATCAACTGTTCTTCTTCCCTAAGCGACGACATAATCTCAGGATCCAAATATATAAAATATGCCGATTCAGAAAAACCGTCAGACAACCAGTTATGCGTATTTTTTATTCCGTTTTTTTTAAAAATATTTTTGAACGAATCTCTGGTAAAAAAAACATAACAGTCATCATAAAGATCAAGTCCCTTATCTCTGATAAGCTTCAAGCTGTATTCTTCATCATAAATGCTACCGTCAAGCGGACTTGAGTCAACAACATACTGCTTTATGCTCGAAAGGCTGTCAATAAAATAAGTTTCAGAATTCATTATATCCCTGACATCATAGGTATTTACCATATTTTTATCAGCATCAATAATCCTGAAAGCGTTGTTTTTCTCTTCGGTTATATCTCTTACACACTCCGCAACAAACTCAGCCTCATCGCTGATTCTATTCATATTAGCTTCACTAATATCGTAATTTTTGTCTAATACAATATCTGTGCCAAACTCATAAAATACATAACCGGCAAGACCTGCAAATGAAACAAAAAACATATACGTCACCATACAAAGGAAACCTCTTGCGATTTTTCCCATTCTGGTATATTTCCATTTGCCTTTAGTCTTAACAACCTGATTCATTTCTTTTTCCGTGTCTTTTTTTCCCATATGATTCTCCATTGAAAATGTTACTTTTTCTCAATATGATATCCAACACCCCACATCACCTTAAGATAATCAGGATTCTTGGGGTTAATCTCTATCTTTTCCCTGATTCTTCTGATATGTACCGAGACTATATTGTCAGTTGCGTAGGCATCTTCTCCCCATATTTTTTCATATATCTCGGAAGATGAAAACACTTTACCGGCATTTTCCATCAACAACTCTAAAATGTTATATTCCGTGGGTGTAAGCTTTACAGGTTCTCCATCGACCTTAACAAGCTTCTTATCCCTGTCCATCACAAGTGTTCCGTTTACAAGAATATTGTCATCCTCTTTTTCTATTCCGCCTAATGCCGTATATCTTCTAAGCTGCGACCTTACTCTTGCGACAAGCTCTAACGGATTAAACGGCTTGGTCATATAATCGTCAGCACCGACATTTAATCCTAAAATCTTATCTGCATCCTCTGATTTTGCTGAGAGTAATATTACAGGAATCGCACTTTTCTCTCTGAGTTCATAGAGTGCATGTATACCATCAAGCTCCGGCATCATTATGTCAAGAATGATTAAATGTATCTCCTCATGCTCCATAATCTCAAGTGCTTCTCTTCCGTTATATGCAGGAATGATATTATATCCCTCCTGCTTAAGATATATAGTAATCGCCTCAACTATCTCCTTGTCATCATCACATACTAAAATATTCATATTCCGCCTCCAAAAATCTACTACCTGCTGTCTTTGTCAGTATAACAAAGATTTCTTAAGAAATCTTCAAATAAATTATTAAGAAATTATGAAAAAAGGTATATATCATGAGTATCGTCACGCTGCATACCCACAATATATACCCACATAGCATCTTAAAATCCGTATATATCATTCTCCAAATTTTTCAGCGGCCTGCGCCTTTGCCTCATCAAGTTCTGCCTGTTTCTTAGCTTCATCCTCTGCCGCTTCACGATTAAGCCTGTCTATTATCTCCTGCGCGCGCCTAAGTTCTTCCCCTTTATCGGATACATTTGTTTTCTCTGCAGTCGAATTGATTTCTGCTTTAAGAGCATCCTTCATCGCTGCAAGTCTTGCTTCTTCAGCTTGTCTCTTTGCAATCTCAATATCCTGCATATGCTTGTTTTCACGATCAGCATTGATTCTCTGAAGAATCGCTTCCGCTTCGCTCATAGCCGGAGCATTTGACTTATTCTCAGCACCCTGCGAATTAACGGCCTGCGAATTATCTGTCTCATCATTTTCAGATGTCTTTATACCGGTTCTTGTCACAAGTGCCTTGCTCAGATCCTCTGTATACTCCTGATCACCTTCGGTTTTGAACCTTTGACGGTTCCCGCTGTTATCAATATGAAATACCGGCATTTCGGCAGTCTGATGCCGTTTCACAACATGATCTTTGAAATTCATATAAAAAACATCTTCATGCCATAAACTCATACCAATCACTCCATTAATACTTTAAAATTCATAGTTTACGCAAGCAACACTATCACAAGAATATAATACCACATTTCATTCATAAAAACAAAGGATTAATTCCGACATTTACTAATATGATAAATTGTGGTAAACTAGTATGAAGTTATCATCAGGAGGATTGGAAAAATGATTCAAGAAGACCGTAGATTATGGAAATTGATACTATTTTCCATACCGACGCTCGGTATATATAGTATATATTTCTGGTTTCGTCTTACAAAAGATCTCAACGAAATGAACCAGGAAGAAAAGAAACTCAAAAACTATTTTCTTGTACTCTTCCTATCAATAATCACACTTGGCATATACCGCTGGGTATGGTTTTTCTATGTAGCTGACCGTATACAGACAACCGGTGCCGATATCGGAATTAAGATAAAACCGGGACCAAGTATGACTCTTATTTGTAAGTTGTTTGGTACTTTTTTACTTATAGGTCCGTTCGTTGCCAACTTTCTTGTAATACGCAACATGAACAAGGTGGCAAAACAATACAACAGATATTTTGCAAAAACTCCGCAAACAACAAAGCCTGCAATAAATCAAAATAATAATCAATAAAAATAAACCACCGGTTTAGACCGGTGGTTTATTACTATACTTTTCTTTTGTCGCCAATCCCCCGCGTATATGCCTTTCAGCCTTATTGATATCTAAGACCTTTCTCACTTCTTTAGCTATACCGGGATTGATACTGATAAGTCGCTCAGACACATCTTTGTGAACCGTACTTTTACTGACCCCAAATTTCTTGGCAGTCTGTCTTACCGTTGCATTGGACTGTATTATATAAGTTCCAATCTCTACAGCTCTTTCTTCTATATACTCCTTCACTGTAATCCTCAATACACTTGTTGATACAATGTATGCAGGAAAACGTAAATGTATTACCGCGAAACAACACAACCGTACGAGCACTTCATGTTTTGAAAACGACTCAAATTTAAATCATAGCCAAGATCTCTTCTTTTGGTTTAACGCCTACACTTCTGTTAACCTCAGCACCGTCTTTGAAAACAACCAGCGTCGGAATAGACATTACCTTATATTCAACCGCAATATCCTGCTCATCATCAACATTTACCTTACAAACCTTGATATTATCATTCTCCTGAGCAATCTGGTCTACAACCGGCGAGAGCATCTTACATGGTCCACACCAGCTTGCCCAAAAATCCACTATTACAGGCTTATCGCTTGAAAGCACCTCTGCCTGAAAATTGTCCTTGGTTATCTCTACAACTGCCATAATCTTTTACCTCCTTATATATAAATAAAATTATCTATTACACAATCTGTATCAGCATATCATAAATAACATTTTTTTCCGGATTGAAATTCCATTGTAAATGTTTTTCAGTAACCTCTAAATGACGACTCCTTAAATCCACAATACACTGATAAGCTCCCTCTACAGGATTCTTTTCATCATACTCACAGCCAAATACCGCTTTTTCTCTTGAGCATTTAAGAATCGCCGAGTTGATAACCGGTATCACTCTGCTATTCATACTTTTTAGTTTTTCCATTACTTCATCCATTTCCGGCTCTATTCCGTCAAACAACTGCCTTGACACATTGTAAGTCAATACCTGTAACGTATAACTAAGCAACGCCATCAGCTGACTGTGTACTCCAAGACATACAACCACATCATAGCCTGCTGGCGGAAGAAGTTCTGACTGCAGTTCGGCGTCTGATGTAAACATCTTAGCTTCAACTCTTTCTAACGCCTTAAGCAACAATGCTATATATACCTCGTGTGTAATCACATTTCCGCACAGCCTCACCTCCTGTATAATATCATCACAGAATTCTTTGTAATCCACATCATTAATCCCTGTTATACTTGCCGTTTTAAGGGTAATCTTTTCTTTATACATTTCAGGAAGCCACTCTATTGCTTTGGCCATCGAATCTCCGTCGACATCTACAAGCGTCACTTCATCGAAATGCTGTAATATCTCTACCAGATCAATATCACTGCAGGCGCCTGCTCCCAATATCACTATCGACAACCCGTCCTTGTATATCGGAACCATTTTCTTTTTTGCAATACCAGCCGAAACCGCATCATAGCCTATGACTTCATGCTCCACACCATTTACAATAAGTCCTGTTACTTTTTCTCTGTATTTGCTCCAATCGCTATACGCGTTAGGCATAACAAATTTCTCCTTAATCTGACCATATATACTCATAGTCATCCCCCTTAAAGTATTATAGCTCAGCTCATTTTTTCCATATTTTTCACTATAAGCTTCGGCATTATATACATAAGTCTGACAAAAACTCCGCCAAGTGCAACAAACATAAGCAAATAATAAGCAACTGACGGAATAATAAATATATGATATGCAACCAAACTGACCATAATAAGAATCAGCGACGCAATCATCATTACAGCCATATTGAAAAATGCATTTAGATTTCCTCTCAGTGCACTGTACTCATCATCCCACGTCACATAAGGTGACAGGCTGTCCATATACATACCGACAAAAACCGAAATCACATGTGCAAAAAACATTACTACCGCATAAGCAATGCACCTTATCACAGTAGCATCAAGATATACACATATTATTATATCCGTTATAAGAAGCGCCGGATATGTAAACAGAAAACTAATATATGCCTTTGCGTACATCTGGGTACTGAACTTGACCGGAATGTACTTAACAAGCGACAAATGTGCTCCCTCACGTGTAAATGCGGTAGATGCCAGACAGTTAAGTGCTGTTGCGATAAATGCCAAGGAAATCATTATCGTTGACACCATCATGTGGGTTGCCGGATTTGTGTTCTTATACATGGATATAAACGCAAACATATTTCCTTTATTATACGTCATATGAAATAGTAACCAGGTTGCCAAAGGCCATATCAGATTAATAAATACAGTGTTTGCCGAAAATGCTCTTGTCCTTAACAATGTTTTGAATTCTTTTTTCACACACGCTATAAACGGTGAATCAAAACTTAAATCCTTACTGCTAATCCTGGCTTTCTTGGATGAGCCCAGTGATGCTGCAGCATATAATCCCCCCTGATATAATGCCTTGCCTACATAAAACAGTAAAAGCAGGAGCAAAACATTTGAAATCAGATAGAGTAATAAATATTTAACACTGCCCTGACTTACAGCTTCACTCAACCATACAACCGGGAAAAATATTACATTTAAGGTTCTCATAAAGAGGTTTTCACCGCTTCCAAGAGATTCCACATAGTTATCTATTTTTATATCACCTATGCCTCTTAACGAATATAAAAACAGTCCCGCAAAAAACAACATAAAAACGGTTGACATCCTATAAAATATTCTCTCATTTTTAATATTCTTTAACGCTGACATCAACACCAGAGAAAAAAGTGCACAATATATCATTGGTATAAGCGGAACCATAAATGTTCCCAGCAACGCCGAAATTATCGATACCGGGTTTATTGCAGCCCATGCACTGATATTTCTATACACCGCAGCAGAATATCCTATAAACACCGCTAAAAGCACCATAAACTCCATAATACTCTCGGCAAAATATGCATAGAAAAACTTGGCAATCAAAAGATGGTGTGCCGGTATAGGAAGAGTTATCAGGTGATCTCTGTCCGCTGCAAAAAATAACACAGAAAATATAACCATAATTCCAAATATCATTGAAAATGCAGACATTATATGCATCTCAAGCAACATAGCTCCACCCGGATTGTTCACTTCTATAAGAGCCTCTGTCATGACATAACTGATGATACCTACTATGGCAACGCAAGGAATCATAATGCCTAAGACTACTATCGAAGCTAAAACCCTATAACCGGTAGTTGACGGTAACTGCATCTCGGCATTTTTTCTGAATATATCCATTAAGGATTTGATACCTCTAAAATTCATGTTATCCCCCCCTGCCTTCTACTCGGTAGTGTGTTGTTCCGTTGTTTTACCGCCTGTCATTTCAATAAATATAGCTTCCAGATCCTTACCCGGATTTTTTGCCATAATCTCCTCGACAGTTCCCTGATAAATATTTTTACCATGGTTAATAATCATAATTCTGTCACAAAGCTTCTCTGCCACCTCTAACACATGCGTAGAAAACAGAACCGCGTTTCCCTTCTTTGCATGTTCTATCATCATCTGCTTAAGCTCGTATGCAGCAGTCGGATCAAGTCCTGTCATCGGCTCGTCCAATATCCATGCCGGTGGATTATGAATAAGCGCTGCTATTATCATAGTTTTCTGTCTCATACCATGTGAATACTCTTTCATCGGAAGTCCCAGTGAATCTCTTATGCCAAGTCTGTCTGCAAGCTCATTGATTCTGTTTTCCCTTGCACCCAACGGTACTTTATATAAGTTTGCAATATAATTAATGTATTCAATACCTGTAAGCTGAAGAAGAATATCCGGATTATCCGAAACGTACGCAAAACTCTCCTTAGCTTTAATCGGCTCCTTAACAATATCGAAGTCATTAATAGTAGCATACCCTTCTGTCGGTTTAAGTATACCTGTCAACATCTTGATAACAGTAGTTTTTCCCGCACCGTTTGGACCGGCAAATCCCACAATCTCTCCCGACCCAATCTCAAAAGACATGCCGTCCACCGCTTTAAAATCATTTCCGTAAACCATTGATAAATTTTCAGCCTTGATCATAAATATGTACTCCTTTCGCAAGTCTTAAAAGTCCTTCCTGCACATAACTTCTCGGGCAAGCCACGTTCATTCTAAGGAACCCTTCCATTCCGTATTCACCGCCATCACTGAGATATAAACCGGTCTTTTCCCTGATAAACGCTGCCAAATTCTTATTATCAGGATCCACCCGTTTAATAACCTTCCTTGCATCAATCCATAACAGATATGTAGCATCCCCTTCAAATAATATGAGCTCAGGTATATTATCCCGAAGATATTCCTTAACAAGTTTCCTGTTTCCGAAGATGTACTCCCTAAACTCATCAAGCCATTCTCCACCTTCTTCAAATGCAGCAACTGTCGATGTTATCGCAAAAGAATTAGGTTCAGCAACCTCATCAGTGTTTAGAGCTCTCCACACTTTATGTCTTAGATTTTTTTCCGGAATCATAACTGCTGCACTCTGAAGTCCTGCCAGATTAAATGCTTTTGATGCGGATATACAGGTCACACTGTTATCTCTACAAATATCCGAAACCCCCGCAAATGGAACATATTCTACTCCCGGCTTAGTTATATCGCAGTGTATCTCATCCGAAAGCACTGTTACATTATACTTTGCACAGAGTTCTCCCACTCTTGCAAGAGTATCTCTATCCCATATACGTCCCGACGGATTCTGCGGGTTACAGAGCAACATAAGAGTTGTCTGTGGATTCTTTAATTTCAATTCCAGATCGTCAAAATCCATCTCATAATAAAATTCACCATTACTGTTACTTACCTCCCTTAACGGACTGGTAAGTATATTTCTTCCGTTATTTCTGATTGAATTAAAAAATATATTATAAACCGGCGTCTGTACAAGCACGTTTTCCGCAGGAGCAGTCAGCTTCCTTACACACGTAGAAATCGCCGGCACAACCCCCGTACAAAACACAAGCCATTTTTTATCTATTTCAAAATGATGCCTGTCCCGCCACCATCGAATGTAAGCCTGATACCATTCCTTCGGAACAGTTCCGTATCCAAACACCCCGTGTTCCAACCGTTTTCTCATAGCCTCAACAATCTCCGGTGCCGCCTTAAAATCCATATCAGCCACCCACATTGGAAGCTCACCCTGTCTGATGTCCCATTTATACGAATTGGTATTTTTCCTGTTAACAGGCGTATCAAAATCATATCTCATCTTCTTCTACTCCCTGATGATTATTCTTGTTTTAGATGTATCTACCTTATCCTTCTCAAGTATCAGCTTCCCGATGGAATCAGCGGTTATTCTGCCACTTTCGGGATTTAACACACTGTCAATCTTACCCTTTATGTCCACGTCCACATTCGAATACTCAAAGGCAAGCGTTGTGTTGATAAGAGTGCAATCCTTCATCACCAGATTGTCGATATAACACATTCCCTGCAAACTCTCAACAGTACAGTTGACCAGAGTTAAATTCTTAGAATTCCACCCCAGATACTCACCTGATATGTATGAATCGTATATTGTTATATTCTCTGAATTCCAGAAACAATCCTTTGACAGAAATCTTGAATTGTGAACCTCAACATTCTTTGCCCCGTCAAAGCAATAATTGCCATAGATAACAAAATCTTTCACGGTAACATTTTCACAATTCATTCCAAAGTAATCACCATTAACCGTCACTCTGTCAAGCTCGACATCCTTACAGTTCCAAAGCGTCTCACCCGCATTCGGTATGGATACATTCTCTATCTTAAGTCCGTTACATCTTCGAAATTCTTTAGGTGCTTCTATAAGCGTATCCACAACTGTTATATCTTCAGAATACCATATTCCGGCTCTTGCCATCTCAAATAAAGTACACTCCTTAACACTTATGTGTCTGCTATACCAGAGCGGATATTTCCATTTAAAAAGTGTATGGATAAGCTCAATATTCTCACTATGTTTAAGTGGCGATTCGCCCTCACCGAAAACCGTATCCCGAATCAGTAGGTTCTTCGCCTGAAACAGTGGTCTCTCACCCGTATATTGTTGTCTTTCAATTATCTGTTGTTCTGTTCCCATATCAGAATATTCCTCCGATATTACATAAATTTTTTCTATTTTATCATTATTCCAAACTAATGTATATATTACATCAAAAAAGTTTTGACACAAATATTAAGTTCGTAATATAATTAGCCAGACAGTTACGATTTATATGCAATCAAATAATATTGTAGGCGTTTGCGAAACTCTATGAATTGTGAATTGCGTTGTGCATGTTAGAATGCGAAGCATGAGTTTAGTACCGCTGCGTGCGACGAGCAGCGAGAGCGTGCCTGCGTTGGATTGTATAACATGCACAAAAGCAAAACAAAGAAATATCATTTCGCAATCACCTAAAATAATATTAGTTAACAAGGAGAAAACATGAACGTATTATCTATAATTAATCTTTTCGGTGGAGTAGGCCTCTTCCTGTTCGGCATGAGCCTCATGGGAAGTTCTCTTCAAAAGCTCGCCGGAGGAGGACTCGAAAAAATATTGGAAACTCTTACCACCAGCAAGCGAAAAGGTGTCGGCGCCGTCAAAGGCTGGGGACTTGGTGTAATAGTAACCGGCATCATTCAGAGTTCCTCTGCCACAACTCTTATGCTTATAGGTTTTGTAAATGCAGGCATCATGAAACTTAGTCAGGCTATACCTGTTGTTTTTGGTGCAAATGTCGGAAGCACATTTACCGCACAGATATTAAGGCTTGGTGACCTCGGTTCGGGAACTCTTATTCTAAAACTTCTCAAGCCATCATCGTTTGCACCAATGTTGTTGGCTGCCGGAACAGTCATAACATTGCTCACCCAAAAGAAAAAAAACCAACGAGCAAAGGATATAGCCGGTATAATGATAGGTCTTGGTCTTCTTTTCTACGGAATGACCATGATGGAAGAAGTATTTGCTCCTCTTAAAGACTCACCGTCTTTTCAGAAGCTCTTTACCTCTTTCTCCAACCCATTCATAGGTATACTGACAGGTATGGCACTTACTGCGGTAATTCAAAGTTCCTCAGCCGCAGTCGGAATCCTCCAGGCACTTTCTGCCTCAGGAAGCCTTACATACGGAATCGCACTGCCTTTCATTCTTGGTCAGAACATTGGTAAATGTATGCCTATTATATTAGGCGCAATCGGAGCCACGAAGAAAGCAAAACGTGTTTCAATAAGCTACATTCTTTTTAATGTTTTCAGTACACTGGCTTTTGGTGCAATAATCTACGGTATTTACTATACTGTCGGTCTTCCAATATTAGGTCAGGTTGTAAACCGCGGTAACATCGCAAATGTACATCTGGGAATTAACCTTATCACAAGTCTTGTTCTGCTTCCTTTCTGCAATCAGATGTCAGACATCAGCAGACGCATGACCGGAGACAGCGATGTTAACCCTGAAGATGAGGAGCTTAGAAAGCTTGATGACAGACTCCTGCAGACTCCGGGTATAGCTTTACACCAGTGTATTAACATCATAAACAAAATGGGTGAAAAACTCGTGGAAAATTTCAAGCTGTCAACAGATTTAATAAGCGAATACAACGAGGAATCATTTACTGCTTTAGAAGCAAATGAAAGCTTCCTTGATAAATGTGAGACTGCACTTTCGGCATATATAATACGAATCAACCGCAAGCATTTAACCCCCGACAATAAGCTGGTTGTTGCAGAGATTCTCCACTCGGTAGGCGACTTTGAACGTATCGGCGATTACTGCATGAACATAGCTTATACAGCCAGAAGTAATCATGATGAAAGAATAGCATTTTCCGAAGCGGGTATGAATGAAATAAACACCATCGTTTCAGCCACAAAATACACAATCGAAACACTTATCAAAGCTTTCGCGGAAGATGACGGACGAAAAGCCATTCGTATCGAACCTATGGCACACACCATCAACAACCTAAAGGATATAATCAAATCACATCACGTAGACAGACTCCAGACCGGTGACTGTGGTGTTGCAGGTGGTGTGGCGTTGGCAGATCTTACCAATTCCTTTGAAAGAATAGGCTCACATGCGGCTAACATAGCCTTGCACATAATTAAGAGAACAAGCGGTGATCAGGGATTTGATGAGATGCACGGTCATGTAGAGGATACCGGAAGTGAAGAATATAAAGCTCTTGAAAATTACTACTTCACAATGTATATAGAACCATTATTAACAGGCGGAAAGAAATCCAAAGAATCGCCCAAAGGCAACACTCAAAAAATCGAGCTTAACGAAACAAAATCCGATGACAAAAAGTCACCGGATAAAAACAAGCACAATATTATCGAGAAAGATAAAAGTAAAAAATCCGACAAAGTCAACATCGAAGTCAAAAGCAATGATGATACAAAAATCAAGAAAACAGATAAAACCAAAGACTCTGTCGACAACAAGAAAAGCAAAAAGAAGAAAAGCAAAAAGAATTAAAGGATATTATTCATTTGTTATAATATTCATCAATTCATCAATAACTTCCTTTGCAACCGCAAATTTGTACTCAAGCCTGCTATCCTGCGGGCTTATTTCTTTGTAAAAACTAGATACATTATCTTTATAACTGATTGCAAAATAAATCGTTCCCGGAGTAGAACTTCCTGCATTAGCAGGATCGACATTGCCCATGGTACCCGTAACTCCGACTCCGATATCTGCATTATATTTATCCTGACATACCTTAGCCATAGCTACAGCAGTTTCCTCTGAATACACAGAATATCTGTTGATGATCTGTGCAGGTACTCCAAGCATGATCTTAGCTTCGTTACAGTACGTAACAAATGCACCCTTCATTACAGCAGACGAACCCTCTGTATCGGTAATAAGACTGGCAATCTGTCCTGCGGTACAAGACTCCATTGTTGTTATTGTCAGCTCTTTTTCGATAAGAAGTTTTGTCAATTCGCTGTATTCATTTCTAATATCCTTTTCATTATACTCTTTACTCATAATTAAACACCCACCTATTGTTAATATCCTTTTTATATACCGGCAAATATTATTATAACTTTCCCAAAACCTTAAATAATATACACGCTTATTCTATTATCGTCAACAAAAAAATATATCTTTAGACAAATCTGTATTTTTCTGCACATAAATGGCACAATTACAAATATAATGTTATAATATACAAGTTAGCGAAATTTCTATAAAAAACAACAACCTGTATATCATCTACAAAAAGGAGAATCTATATGAAACCTTCAGGCTATTATACATCCGGCGAATTTGCCAAGATGGCTCACATAACCATAAGAACTGTACGTTACTATGACAAAGCTAATATTCTGAAACCATCATATGTCAATGACTCCGGAGCCAGATTCTACACAGATGCGGATTTTGCTAAATTACAGCAGATTCTTTTACTGAAATATTTAGGATTCTCATTAGACGATATACGCAGCATGACTATCGGAGATCTTGACCGCAATATGCTCAAAAACTCCCTCAATATGCAGCTTAAGCTTGTCCGTGAACGAATCGAACAAATGGAGATGGTTTCTAATGCAATCGAAGACATCACCAAAGCTCTCGACAAAGAAAATGATATAGACTGGTCATCAATGCTCAACCTTATCCATCTTACCAATATGGAAAATACTTTAAAAACCCAGTATGAGAATTCCAACAATATCTCTGCCAGAATCAAGCTTCACAAACTGTATTCTATCAACAAACAGGGTTGGTTTCCCTGGGTGTATGAGCAATGTGATATACATTCCGGAATGAATATATTAGAGATTGGTTGCGGCAGTGGTGCATTTTGGAAAGAAACAATGGACAAATGCAATCAATGCAATGTACAAATCACACTTAACGATATTTCTGAGGGTATGCTTAGAGATACAAAAAGAGAATTTGAGAAAAATTATCCTGAAGTACATTTCAATTATCAGGCCTTTGACTGCCACGATATACCATATGATGAATCAATCTTTGATCTGGTCATTGCCAATCATGTGTTGTTTTACTGTGATGATCTGTCAAAAGCACTAGGCGAAATCAGACGCATACTAAAACCCGGCGGTAAACTGATCTGTAGTACATATGGCGCTTCACATATGAAAGAAATCACAACCCTGGTACAGGAATTTAACAGCTCCATAATATTGTCCGCGGATAAATTATACGACAGATTCGGTCTTGACAACGGAGCAGACCTTCTGGCACCTTACTTTTCTTCAATCACAAGAAAAATCTATAAAGATGAACTAATAGTAGATAAAGCAGATCCACTGATAGAATATATTCTTTCATGCCACGGCAATCAGAATCAATATCTTTTAGACAGATACAAAGACTTCCGCACCTATGTGGAGCGGAAGACAAAAAATAAATTTCATATTACAAAAAATTCGGGACTATTCGTATGCACAAAATAACCTATATCACTACAGGCTTTCCTCTTGTTTTCTTGGAGCCAGTTTGTTTGCAAACTTAGTATACTTACCAATCCATGTAAGCTCAACAGGACCTGTAGAACCATTTCTCTGTTTAGCAACAATAATGTCTGCAATTCCGGGTTTGGGAGAATCCTCTTTATTGTAGTAGTCATCACGATAAATGAACATGATTACATCCGCATCCTGCTCAATAGCTCCTGACTCACGAAGATCCGACATAACAGGTTTGTGGTCTTCACGACTGTCCACGGCACGGTTAAGCTGTGAAAGAGCAATGACAGGAACATCCAACTCTCTTGCCAACTTCTTAAGAGAACGACTTATAGTTGAAATCTCCTGCTGACGCGACTCACTTCTACCACCCGCATTCATCAACTGCAGATAGTCTATAACTATCAATCCGATATCCTTTGTCTGCTTAAGTTTTCTACATTTAGATCTCAGCTCTGCTATATTAATACCCGGAGTATCATCAATATACATCGGAGTTTCACCGACACGATAGGTAGACTCCATAATCTTATCCCAGTCCGTATCCAGTAACTGTCCTGTTCGTATGGCCTGGGAATCAACCATAGAATCCATGGCAATCAAACGAGTTGCAAGCTGTTCCTTACTCATCTCCAGTGAAAAAAGAGCAACAGGAACATCTGCCTTCATCGCCGCATACTGTGCGATATTAAGCGCAAATGCTGTCTTACCCATAGCAGGTCTGGCCGCAATAAGTATTAATTCAGAGCCATGAAGACCTGTCAACTTATCATCAAGATCAGTAAAACCTGTAGGAACACCTGTAACCTTACTTCCTCTTTTTGCTGATGCCTCAATATTATCAAGCACGTTAAGAGCTATTTCCTTCATCTCAACAAACTGCATTCCCGTATTTCTCTTCTGGGTTATATCAAACAGATCCTTTTCTGACTGCTCTAACAGATCATTGACCGATTCTTCGGACTCATAACACTGTGCCATAGTCTTCTCAGCATATTTGATCATTCTTCTAAGAACCGCTTTATCCTGCACGATTTTGGCGTACTCTGCCGCATGACTGGCAAACTGCACCGAATCCAGCACTTCACCTATATAACTCATGCTGCTCACCGATTCCGGAGCACCCATTTCCTTAAGCCTGTTACTTACAATAGCAAGATCTATCGGTTTTCCCTCATTATACAATTCAACAATAGCAGAAAAAAGCAATCCGTACTGATTGTAATAAAAATCATCCCTGGTCAAGAGATCAGCAACTTCAGCAACCGCATCGCGGTCCATGAGCATGGAACCTATGACCGCCTGCTCCATCTGCAGACTGTTTGGAAGTACTTTCTTCTGTAACGCTAAATTCTCATCCATTTTATTCCTTACCCTCAACTATTACCTTAAGTGATGCTGTCACCTGCGGGTGAAGCTTGATCTTAACATCATACTCACCTGCTGCTTTTATAGCATCCTTAAGCTGAACCTTTTTCTTATCAATATCATAATCCAACTGTTTTTTGACTTCTTCAGCTATCTCCTTAGACGAAACCGAACCGAAACTCTTTCCGCCCGAACCTAC
Source organism: uncultured Lachnospiraceae bacterium (assembly GCA_902793335.1). Lineage (GTDB taxonomy): Bacteria > Bacillota > Clostridia > Lachnospirales > Lachnospiraceae > CAG-590. The sequence goes on along the minus strand of CADBCZ010000035.1, from coordinate 25,026 downwards.
CTTGATAGGTATTGTTATCTTGGCTTCCTCTATTTTTGCTGCAAGTTTTTTTGCTGCCTCAAGATTCTCCGCAGCAATCTTGTCATCATTCGCTTTTCTTAATTTAAGATCATTTAAGTTCTTACCTGTAGCCTCTAAACCCTGCTTTTTCTTAATAAGAACGTTACGTGCAAAGCCGTCATTTACTTTGACAACCTCACCCTTCTTTCCTACATTCTTAACGTCTTCCAATAATATAACTTCCATTATTATGTCCTCCTTATAACCTCATTCTACGATTTCTGTCAGAAATCCCCTTCATCCCACATAGACTTAAGTACAGATTTCAATTGCTCCTTAGCCTCCTCTACCGTCACGTTGGGAAGCTGAACTCCGGCAACCGTTCCATGGCCACCGCCGCCAAATTTCTCCATAATAACCTGTACATTAATATCATCTATCGATCTTGCACTGACATAGACCAGATCGTCAATCTTTGTCATAACAAATGAAGCTCTGACATTCTCTACATCAAGGAGTTCATTTGCAACCTTAGCTGCGATGACATTCGGACTGTCAACATCACAATCAGCCGGAACATCGGATATAGCAAAGCAATCCATGAATATTTCCGCTCTGCCCACTCCTTCCGAAACATGTCTGAAGCTTCCCATATCCACACGATATGCCTTTCGAACACGAATCATGTCCGCACCACATTTACGTAGGAAGGATGCAGCTTCAAAAGTCCTAACACCCGTCTTGGTAACAAAATTATCCGTATCAACCAGAATACCTGCATACATAGCATCAGATTCAGCAGGACGAAGTTTCGGCTTATCCATACTGTATTGCAAAATCTCCGCAACCATCTCGCAGGCAGATGAAGCATAAGGCTCAATATATGAAAGTGTTGCATTCTCAACAACATCTCCACTCTGTCTGTGGTGGTCGATCACCACAATATTCTTGGTATGCATCAATAATTCAGGACACTCTGTAATACTCGGTCTGTTAACATCCACAACAATAAGTACTGTATTCGGATCAATCGCGCCTAACGCCTGTTCACTGCTATAGAACATATCCTCAGGATACACACTGCTACCCATGAAATTGTTCATTGCAGGACGAATAGAGCTGGTGATCTCATTGATTACAATATGTGCCTTCTTTTCCATATTTATTGCAAGTCTGTATATACCGATTGCCGAACCCAGACAGTCAATATCAGGTTTCCTATGACCCATGATAAGTACCTGATCCTTATTTGCGAGCAACTCCTTAAGAGCATGAGCCTTAACTCTCGCCTTAACCCTTGTATTCTTCTCGGAAGACTGGGTCTTACCACCATAATAAATGATCTTTTCTCCCTTTTTGATAACCGCCTGATCTCCACCACGACCAAGAGCCATATCCATGGCCATATGCGAATACTCATACGCAACAGTGTAGTCATCATTGTCAGTATCAACACCAACCGCTATAGAAAGTGTAACCGGTGTTTCATTACCTATGTTAATACTACGCACTTCATCCAGCAGACTAAATTTGCCTTCCTGTAAGAGTTCAAGCTGCTGTTGCTGAAGTAAGAAAATATATTTGTCTTTTTCAAGTTTCTTGATTATTCCTCTTGCAGACTGCATATACTTTGTAATCTTTCTTTCTATCAAAGCACCCAGCAATGCGCGTCGCACTTCCTCGGTTGAATCCATAGCCTCTTCGTAGTTATCAACATATATCTGTCCGGCCACCAGCTTAATCTTCTCTTTATCTTCAACAGCCTCAATAAGCTCTGTCTCGTCATACAGGTAAATGGCAAACAAAACCTCGTCATGCTGAACACCGTTATTAATGTTCTTGGCAAGCAGGTCGGATACCGACATTCTTCTTATATCAACCTTATAATTCCTGTCAGACTGATATATATGAATAATCCTCTGTCCATCATCCTCAGGATCCATATGAAGAAGCTCAAGCGTAACATCTGTAAAGATATTCTGAATGTGTTTTCTCATATGCTGCTTATCACTCTTCACAGCCTGATAGAATGCCTTGTTGCACCACAAAACACGACCATTCTCATTGACGAGTGCATATGGCACCGACAACTCCTTGATCAATTCATTCTGGATAGAGCCATGTTCAAAGGAAAACGCCATGAGATCCGTCATTATCTGCGGTCCCTTCCTGTAATAAATGAAAATTGCCAACAAAAGATAAATGACCATACCCACAGACACAATCACTCCGCATCTGCAGTCAAAGGCATACACACAGCCGTTAATTATAATCAAAATAATAAACATATAGATAGGTATTCTCAAATACTTTTCTATCTTTTTTTCCAACAGATTCGTGCTTTTACTTTTTGAAAGCTTTGATACTTCTGATTTAATCTTTTCACCCATTAATATATCCTTCTTAACTGTTTAAGTCACATCAAAATTACTGTCTTTCTTATACAATCGAACTTGCGTTCACAAACACTGCCACTAATTATAACATTTTTATAAACCATAGACAACATTACATTTTGTATTATTTTTTACCAATACCCTACATTTAGTATATAAAAGGACTTTCATGATCATAAATGTCAAATTCACCCGGAGAAGGAGCACTGCCATACTCGTATACGACAACCTTTTCATCCCAGTCCTGTTCATAAGTCGGCAGTTTTATAAGTTTATAAAGCTTAAACTTATTATATTTCATGTAATTCCTATATTCCTCTTTCGGATAATACATCATAACAAGCACTCGTCTTGAATGATCCCTCACACTTTCCATTATATGATCAATCACCTGAGTAAATATATTGATATCAAAGGGATTAAAAAAGTAAAAAACCGTATCTTCGGGTCTGATTTCGTACTCCTCTGCTTTACCGTTAATTATCTCAATTTTTTCTGCCATTCCACGAAATCTGGTATTATAAAAAGAACGGTTATCAAGCGCAGATTCATACAACTCCTCATCAACCTCCACACCGCATACCTCGCATTTAAACCTCTGATTTACATAAAACAGCACCCTGCCTTTTCCACAGCCAAAATCCACAAGTCGATCATGGCACGATATCTCTTTATCCAACTCGTCAAAAGCACAAATGAGCCCACTATAGCTTGTAGGCTCATATCTGTAATAATCATCATTATATCTGTTGTTGTACACTATCTCTGTACTCTCGATACCCAGAAACTTTTCAAACTTATCATTCTCATAATACTTAGGCGATTGATTTCTAATTTTCTTCACAGCCAACACCCGTACCTCTTCTTTAAATAACATCATGCAACAAATAATATCTTAAGTCGACTCTATCAAAATCTCAACCTCACAGTCTGATATAAACTGACCATTAATATTAAGCTTATAATTAACAGTTACCCTCATCTTATTCTCAGTCTCTGATATGTCGATATCAGAAGTTACCACCTCCATCAAAACATCTCCTGCTGCGGTCCTATATACACTCTCAGATTTCTCGTCTATACAGAATCTCAACGCAGAAGAGACAGCACCCTTTTTGACCATTTCAAAATTACCTTCATAAAATTTGATGCGGTTCTTTATAACATCTTCATGTTCATCCGGTTGTTCCTCATATAAAACATAATGTTTACCGTTTTTTTGATAATAGTTTCCCCTTGTGACTAATACAACCGGCTCATCACCTATGTCAAACTGTCTGCCGGAAACCGTAATAAGGACATCTTTTGTCATATATAATCTACACTTTCTTAATATTTGTCTACTTTTTGCTGTGATTTAATCAATCAAAAACAAATGCGGCAATCAATAGCTCTCGATATCTATGACTTTGGTATCATTTACATGGACAGGAAGCACGCTGTCTGCAAAGGACATGAAGCTCTCCACACCATCACTTACATAATACTCATAGCAGGGTTTTTTCCCTGATATATTGAGCATTTTCTTCTCGCTGAGCAATTCCTTTAATACCTTGGCAGTTTCAAATGCAGGATTGACCAGATGCACCTGCTCTCCCATGAAACGCTTAATAGTGTTGCGAATCAATGGATAATGCGTACAGCCAAGTACCAGAGCATCAACATTGTATTCCTTCATTTCCTGTAAATATCTTGAGACTATATCATCAGTGACACGATCCTCAATAAGCCCCTCCTCAACAAGCGGAACAAACAACGGACACGCTTTACTTACAACCGTCACATTAGGATCAAGCTCTCTTATATAATCATTATAAATGCCGGACTTAACCGTGCTTGCAGTTCCTATGACTCCGACATTTCCTGTTTTGGTTGTTTCTACCGCCATCTTCGCACCGGGTTTAACCACACCAATAATAGGTATATCTATTTCTTCGGCAATCTCATCGAGCGCTAACGCACTTGCGGTATTACACGCAACAACGACAGCCTTCACACTCTTAGTCTGCAGGAATCTGACTATCTGTCTGCTGTATTTAAGTACCGTCTTCTTCGATTTCGATCCATATGGAACCCTTGCCGTATCACCAAAATACACAATATTCTCACCCGGAAGCTGTCGCATTATTTCTCTTGCAACCGTAAGTCCTCCCACACCGGAATCAAAAACGCCTATCGGATTATCCATCATTTTCACCTCTATATAGCTATGCCTCTTAATATCTGCGATTAAAAGCAAGCTCTATCTGTTTCTCTACCTGTTCTTCAATAGAAAGTCCCGCTGCCTTCCACAACATAGGGTACATGCTTATCGATGTAAATCCCGGCAGTGTATTAATCTCATTAAATATAACTCTGTTAGTCTCTTTCTCTAAGAAGAAATCAACACGGGCAAGACCATAACCGTCCACCGCTGAAAAAATAGCCATTGCAGCCTGTCTTATCTCCTCTGCTTTTCCCTCCGGAAGTTCAGGAGAAATAACAGTCTTACTTTCAGCGTTAGTATACTTTGCGTCAAAATCATAAAACTCAGCTGCGGATATAATCTCACCAACACCTGAAGCATCGCAGGATACTGCAGTTCCAAGAACCGCACACTCTATCTCCCTGCCCACAACATTTCTCTCTACCAAAATCTTTGTGTCGTGCTTTGCTGCAAGAATAAGTCCATCCACGAGCTCATTCCTGTTATGTGCCTTTGACACACCCTTAGATGAGCCCGCTTTGCTTGGCTTAATAAACATCGGATATGATAACTTATCCTCTACTCTGGCCACAAGATCATCCATAGTTATATCAATATTGCCCTCATTTTTCTCAGCCTGAAATACTTCTTCAGCTCTGACAAGTACATAGTCAGCCTGATTAATGTCAAGATCATCTACTATTATCTTGGTGTAAACCTTATCCATTCCGACTGCAGATGCAAGTATACCACATCCTACATATGGAATCTTAGACATCTCCAAAAGACCCTGAATAGTACCATCCTCACCGTACATTCCATGCATTACCGGAAATACCACATCAATTTTTTTGGTCGATGTACCATTTTTATCTGTAATTATTATCTCTTTACGGGTAGCATCAGGAGAAATGACAGCCGATGTCTCACTGTCTCTCCAGCTTCCGTCTTCTATACTATCCGGCGAATCAACCAACAGCCAGTGGCCTTCCTTGGTAATTCCGATATATGTAATATCATACTTTTCCCTATTAATAGCCTTGGCAATCGTCAAAACTGATATACATGAAATATCATGTTCTGATGACTGTCCACCAAAAACTACTGCAATGCTCTTCTTATCCATTTAAGACGCTCCTTATTATTTATCAAAATATTAGGCGTTTGCGAAACGCTTATTTGTTCTTTCTCTTTTGTGCATATTATACAGTTCCATCACAGACACGTTCTCACTCCGTTGCTCACGTAGCGGTACTAATGCACCAAAATACGGTGCATAACTACCGACGGTCGCAAAGGGTCTGTTTATGAAATCTGTATAATATGCACAACGAGATATACCATATCCATGCGTTTCGCAATTACCTATATCAAAATATAATCGCCCACTATAATATCACATTATAGTGGGCTTTTCAATCGTTTGAAACGTTGTAACTTTTCATTGTAGATTTTTCATTAACTTTTCCAATTCACTATCACTATTCTTAAAATATTCCTTAATCTTAGCCTTGTCATTCCGATATGTCATATAATCAGCTATAGTACGGGAATAGTCAAATGTATCTTGACAATTAGTTCAAACAGATATATCATCAGAATCAAAGGGAACAACCGCCCACAAGGTGTGGTTCAACTCCCGCTTTAGGTTTATCAGCCTGATCCTCGGAAGCCAAAGTCAAGGATTAGGCTGATTTTTATTTGCGCTTGTTATTCCTATCTATATAGGCAAGCAATGTAACAATGAATGTATCATTGAGAATTAACAAAGTTAAGACTTCAATATACTAAAGCATCCTCGTGTGTTTTGTCAATATATTTATGGCAAGGTTTTAATAATATTATAAACCAACTAAAAAAAGGAAGAACATCAACCTGTGTTGGACGAAGATTGAAAGAAATCCAAAACAGGAAGATGCCTTCCGGTAGTTATTATATTACATATATTGTAAAATGTCCAGTATGTTTTCACATATTTTACACAAACCAAATCGGTCATTTTCTGATTATCATCATGTCAGACCTTTTGTGAAGATAGGCAATCTCGTCATCCGAACGTTTCGTATACAGCACGTATTGATTCTTTTTATTAAATACTATAGATATCCTCTTAGTGTATAATCCGCTTTCCTCAGACAACTCATCAATATATAAGCTTGCTCCACATTTACCCAATATTTCATAGGTCTGCATCATTCCGATTCCACTGCCATTGTCATCTGCATGGGTAGTAATCTTTTCCTTACCGTATTTTGCCAGAACATCTTTGTCAAACGGAGTTCCACTATCATACACTTCCAATATGAATTCTTTCTTCATAACACCAAGACGCACCAGAATGTCTTCTCTATTATTATGTCTGGTAGCTATTATCGCATTCTCAATAAGATCAGCAACCAAAGTCGCTACATCTTCCTCGGAAATGATCTTTTCAGTCAGCTTATCAACACTCTGTTCAATATCTATCTTTAGCAAAAATCCCTCTTTAAGAGATCTATCGTGCATATATGAAAGAATATAATCCACTCTTGGTATTCCGCAAGAGGATATCTCTTTATCACCTGTCAGGTTTTCATTGTTAACAAATTCCGTCCACTCACTGCTCATCTTCTTAAGTTCCTCGATCAGTCTGTTACCCTCATCGATAAAACCGTTAAGCTTGTCACCCGTTAAAGCTCCTTCCCCTGTTGCCGTCATCTCATTAAATGCAGGTGTTTGAGCGACAATATCCATATATTCCTTTACACCGGTCAGATAATGCATAACCGCACCCTGCATTGCCGGTACAAGCTTGTAATTCTTATGATTAAGCTTCTCAATTCTATCTTTATCTTCGATAAGTCGCTTAATCAACGCATTCTTCTCATCAAGCTCGTTGTTTAACGAATCAATGTTACGGAGACTCAGGCGTTCTAAGTAGTGGCGGGTAATTGATGTACGCCAGTAGATGAAAAGGAGGATGGCAATAAGTAAGAGTCCAATAAAAATAACAATAAACCTCACACCATATCCATTACTATTAACAATTATTGAATACATCATAATAAATATCCCTAAAATCACACATGGAATAAAATATATAACTTTATCAAGAAATAATATACCACCCTTAATCCTTCTACAATTGACTACACTTAAAAAAATAATAGTTTGCAAAATAAAACTAATTAACTGATTAAATGACATTAATATTTTTTCAGGAAAGCAAATCATAATAACAGTAGAAATTACTGCTGCAACGGCTAATGATATATAACTTAATGCATAGGAGACAAAAATCTTTAAGTACTTATATTTAAAATTATCAATAAACATACATGTATATATCAATATTATAATCACAATAAACGGCACAGATAACTGTGGTAACCTCTCATCAATAATACATGTAAAACCTGTACAAATCATCGAATACCCCATCAGAATTAGTATATTTTTATTATCGTATTTCTTATTTATTATTTTGTAATAATATAGCAAGCTAAACATAATCAATCCTAAATTTTTTATATAAAAACTAATATTTTCAAACATAAAAACCACCTTATCAACAAATATTTTTTTGTAAATCAATAAATTAACCTTTCCTCATAAAACATGAGAGGAGGTTAATTATATGTGGGATAAATTTTGGAGATCAATATATTCAATTATGACAGGCCGTCACTAATCCACAACCATCCCGAGCAGTATTTCTGCTCGGGATACTCACCTAGCTACCAACATTTATTATCGCCACGTCACCAACCGGCTTCTTTCTACATTTCCTTGATTTTATTGGCATAGTAATAGACAAACTCCGTGAGAGTCGGAGCTCCTCGACGAGGATCGATTCTGGCTTTGTAGTATTCTAGCAGATCCTCGGTATCATTTACTCGCCATGCCTTATTAATCGCATTCTGCATAGCTCTCTCAACACTTGAATCTGACTTTCTATACATCTCACCAATTACTGTAGATAGAGATCTTTCTTCTCCATTGATTAAAAGATATATTGCATCTGCCAGATATTTATATCCGACAGCTTTAGGACTGATCCCGATAAGATCTAGTTCAGTCGTAATAATCCGTTTTATCTTCTTTTCTTTCTTATAAGCGGAGTCTTTAACATCATAACTGCTGTCATCCTTCTTAATGCTCCCCTGAATAGTATCTTTCATACTCTCAAGCATACCCAATACCGCCTTTTCCGAATAATCCGACTTATGCTTTGAGAAATAATAATCAATACCCAATGAGCGCACAAAATCCACCGTCATCCGACTGGAATTATTAGATGTCACTACCACAAAAGGTTTATACTGCAGTTTTAGCTTAGACATGTCTTTGAGAAAATCTATTCCACTCCCCCTGCCGTCATTAAGTTCTAAGTCCAAAATAACTGCATCAACCCTATATTCTTTTATCAGAGCAATCCCTTTTTCCGAATCATTTGTACACGCAACTATTTCAATCTTGTCCATCGTTGCAGCATAATCTTCAAAAATTTTACACGCTTCTTTGTCATCTTCAATAACCAAAATACTTAATTCTCTTTCCATAACGCTACTCCTTTGTAATATGGCTTAACAATACAAACCAATATAAACCAACGAAAACCAACATTTTTCTGCATATTTTCGTAACACAAACCAACACAAATTTAACGTAAAATGTTATATCATTACTATGTCTTGTTCGAATTCCTGATATTAGAAGTTTAATTAAGGGAAGCTTTTTTCACGAATCTACCAACAATTTCGTTACTAAAGTTAAAACAAGATACCTTCATGAGACGGTGTTATTTATACGCCTATTAATAATACCTCTCACAATTTTTAATAATCCATAGGGAGACATCTATATCATCCGGTATAGGTGTCTCTTCTCTTTATTTATGTCGTATAACTTCAAAACGCTGAAGGCTTACGTCTTCATCTAAAGCTATACCTGCTTTTTTCTTCGCAATTGCAATCTGTTCATCGACCGTGTCTATTGTATCAAGATTAGGTAGTAACAGACCACGCCTATTTCCATTAGTTACAATAACACCATATCTCTTTACATCCAGTTCTTTCGGCGATGAAATACTTTCTGCCGGACTCAAGACGTCCACGCTATATTCTAGACGATCCAATTCATCAGCCGTAACCGGCACGAATCTTGGGTCTTTAGTCGATGCCGATATAGCATTTTCGATTACCTCCTGTGCAACATTTTTCCTCACAGGTGATATTGTTCCAATGCATCCTCTTAACCGTCCATCTTTATGTATCGATACAAATACTCCGGCTCTTGATCTTTCAAGAATATCAACAAGCTCCTTTTCATCCAATCCCGCACTATCCTTTTCAAGACTTGACTTAACATCCTCATACAAAAGTACTTTCTCATCCTTTATATAAGTTTCAACAGTCTTTCTGGCAAGTCTTACAATAATATCTTCCTTTTCACGCCTCTGACTTCTTCTTTTCTCCTCTTTTTCCTCAAACTGTCTCAAGAAATCCCGTTTGCTTCCATCCTCATCCGAAACCTCATAAGTACACACACCATATCCCACACCAAATGTTCCTTCATGTGAAAGTCTGTTCACCTTCACTGCTGTTTTATCCAGTGCCCCCGCCATCATCACAAATGAACGGTGACCACATTCTGCAACCTTCTGAAGAAACAGTTCATCAAACTCGAACAATTCACCAAATGATGCTTTTCCCATTACATCCATTATTCGTTCGTCATATTTCGGACCATCAGAAACAAAGCCATATGGTCCGTCTTCTTTAAGCTTGTGAGACAGATCCCCGCTGGCAATATACACTACCCTTCTGTTAAGTTCTATTGCAGCACGTTTTATAAGTGTCCCAAGCCTGTATTGTTCAGTAAGTGGAAGTCCGGAGAGTCCAATTCGTACAAGATCAAAATTTGTATATCTTTTAGTTATAAAATACAGAGGTATCATTGTCCCATGATCAAGGTATGGGTTTTTTTCTCCTCCCACCCCCGCATCCACGTTCTCATCTGCCGCCAACACACACAGTTTTTTAACAAATGCAGTGTCATAATCAGCCTCTATCCTGACTTTATCCGCACCAAAATCAGCAAACGACCCCTCTGCTCGTTGACCTGGAGAAATATGAAAATAGTCAGAATACATAACACTGTGTGGTGTCGAAATAACTATCGTGTCCGGCTTCATAGATGCCACCATATCCGAAACTATTTCATAAGATTTGACTGTATCAGCAATCTTACTCTCCTGTCCGCATCCAATTTCAGGAATTATAATCGGCGGATGAGGTACCATAAACGCTCCTACTACACTCATTTTGATCCTCCTACAAACTTATCCCAAAATATCAGTTATCAATTCACGTTATTCCCTGTATTTATAATAATAACATAATATAGAAAAGGATTTACTAATATTTTACTAATTTTTTATCAAGTATAACATATAGTTAGCATCAAAGAACTCAAAAATAATATGTCCATACATTAAAATAATATTTTTGCTTTATTAAAATCGTAATTTCTTATAAAAAAGAAAAAGACCTTCCGAGCCGGTATTCTACCCAAAAGATCTTTTCATCACTGCCATACTAAAGACTAATCAAGTCCGTTCTCCAAAAGCGTTTTAACTTCAAATAAAGAATCGTATATCTGATCGGCTATTCTGTTGACTTCGTCATTAGGCTCTATCAAATCCACAACCATAATAGTATACAATCCCGCTGCATGAGAAGATTTCACCCCGTTAATGGAATCCTCAATTCCTACAGCTTCCTCCGGCTTTACCCCAAGCAACTGACACGCATGCTCATAAATGTCCGGGGCAGGTTTACCTTTAGCAACAATCCCACCATACATTATCCCGTCAAAGTAACTGATCAACCCTGCTCTCTTTAAGTTTTTCTCTGCTCTCTCTTTATGTGTAGAGGTTGCCAGACCAATAAGATAATTATGTCCCTTAAGGTAATTAAATAATTCTTTTACTCCGGGCTTTAGATCAAGACCATTTTCCCTAATATCCTCATCCATCCTACTCATGGTGGCTTCTCTAAATACCATGTAATCAAAACTTTCACCAAAATGCTCCTTCATAAGCAGCGAGTTTCTTTCCTTTGTGGCACCTGCTATCTGATCCAACAGTGTCTCCATAATGCTTTCGTCAAGACCAAATTCTTTTGCACTGATCATCCAATGCTTCCTGTACAATTTCTCCGAATCAAATATTACACCATCCATATCAAATACAACTGCCTTTTTCATTACTCTTCTCCTTCTATAATACTATTCATTATTTGTAGTTTTCTTATTCCGCTTATAAAATTTAATCGCAGTTAAAATCAATATACTTCCAAGAATCACTGTCATAATTACAGCAACTTCCGGTTTTCTTTCAGACTTCAGCTTATTATTGTTTAAAGGTTTCACCATAGATATAGACTTTGGTTTAACATATTTAAAATGCAGCTCTGAAACACCTGTATTACCGGCTCTGTCAATACTATTGATTACTATATCATAATCACCGTACGTATTATACATTAATTTGCGCAATTTGGCATCACATTCTTTTCCGTTAATTGTAATTTTATCAATATTATCCCCGGAATCGATAATATCCCATTTAACAATACCTTCTTTTTCAACAGTTTCACCGTCCATAACTCCGTAAAAAACTATTTCAGGTGCAGTGCTGTCAATTATAAATTGTGCACTTTGCTCCGTAGTGTGCCCTAATTCATCCACCGCCTTTGCGCTTAAAACATATTTTCCTTCCTTATTTATTTCAGAAACACCATCATATTCAATCCCATTTAACAGTAATTGATAGTTCTTCAAAGTGAGATCTCTTGCATTTATTTGTGCCTCATTTTCAGGTATCAATGTCCTATAATATCTTCCATCATAATTATCTATCCCTGATATCTCAGGAGCGGATGAATCAATCAAAAACTGATAGCACTTGCTATTATTATTTCCTGCCTCGTCCTTTACATCAACATTTAAACGATAAAATCCATCTTCATTAAATGCCAGATTGAGTATGGTTATTTTTCCGTCAGGAATCATCTCCGGAAGTTCAAGCTCTCCTGCATTTCCATCCAAATCCGTCTTAACAGCTCTAAGCTTCACCTTACTGTTTTCGTAAAATTCTTCCTCCAGCTTAAGCTTAATCGATACACCCCCCGCATATTGACCATATTGACTAACCCCTGACATACTGATATTCGGTGCGGTCTTATCAATAGTAAAGCGTAATGTTTCAGTGACCGATTTATTTCCCGCCATATCAACAGCACACATTGTCACCTCATACTCCCCATCCTCTGATAATGCAACCTTCCTCTTTTCAATTCGTCTATTATGTTCAAACACAGCAGGTTCGTTAATATTACTTCTGCCACCGACAGATTTCTTAATTGTCAAATCAACATTTACACTCTCATAGAAATCTTCTTCACATATCACCCCAAGACCTACATTCTTATTGGTAACAGCACCTTCTTTCACCCCGTAAAGCGCCACCTCCGGCGCAGTTTTATCTATATAAAAATGCACCCGGTCCGTCACTTGCTCGTTTCCTGCACCGTCAATAGCCCTGACATACACTTCGTATTCGCCCTCCAGATTAAAAGTAAGATTATAATTGTCCTTGTAATCATCAGGTGTGCGAAGTTCCACTTCATCATCATACACCTTATCCCTAAACTTTCTTTTCACACAATAATACACTCTGGTGACGGAATATGATACATCTTCAACTTCTACAAAAAGTCTGACATCACTCAAATGATAACTGTCCTTATCCACTCCTGATATCTGCACTTTGGGTAAATCCTTATCGATAAATATTCTTCCCTTTTTTCTGCTCTCATTTCCGCAATTATCAACAACACGTACCTCAACAACATAACCCGAATGTTTTTTTGCGCTACTGTTTAACAACAATACGCACTCATAATTAGTCAATATATCGTCAGGCTTTTCTTCCTTCTGCTTCTGTCCTGCAACATATATGGTAACCTTCCTGATTCCACATTTCCCCGAATCAATCTTTAAATTAATATATCTGTCCTCGTTGGACCATTTACCATAATCACCTTGAAAGTCCCAGTTAATCAATGGTTTTTTGCAGTTATAAATGATTTCGGCACTTGTTTTCTCTGCTATATTACCCGCTTTGTCACTAACCGATACCCGGATAAACCCGTTACAGCTCTCGCCCTTATCTTCAAAAGGTACAAATGCATGGCATACTCCTTCATCATCAACATTGACCGCTAGTTCAACCTTCTTGTCTTCCTCGCCGTTTTCAAGGAAAACCGCACTCACAGTCTCGTTGTCAACTCCCGAGCAGACATCACTTATCGGAACACTTATGCTGATACTTTCATCAGAAAAAATTTTTCCATAGTGGCTTTTAATTTTCTCACTCTGTCTGATATAGGAGTAATCCCCAATTAAAGGATTTCCCTTATCTATATACACCTTCCCTGTGTACTCTCCTACATTACCTTCTATATCTGTTGCCGTAATATTTACCGTCATTCCATCAGAATAAGCTTCGGATTCAGTTACATATATTATAAACCCACCTTCTTTATACTCCTCTAAAACAGTCTCTTTCTCTCCCAGCCGGTAACTGACTTCAACTATCTCATTTTTCGACGTAATCTCAACCTTTAATTCCACATCTTTTGAAGACCATTCCTCTTTAAGTCCCTCCACAGATACAACAACAGCCGGGGTATCAGTTCTTTTCAAATCACCATCAACAACCGTTTCATTTCCTGTATATGAAATCTGATTTTGTGGAATATTCTTAATAATACTATTATTCGCAGTTATATCATGATATGGCGCAAACAAAATAATAGCCCAAATCATAAATTTGAATATGTCCCTGATACATCCACATATATTATTATTTTTAATATATATTACTGCATATATAAATGCTGCCACCGCAAAAACAATACCACCATAAAACAAAACATAATACATCTGTCATCCTCCTTTTCCAATTATAGGCATCAGCTTTACACTGAGCCTTTTCCATCTGTAATCCTCTTCTATACCCTCAGCTTCTTTAGCTTTTTCATACAATCCACACAGTCTTTTTCTATTCCACTTCTCCACATCAGGAGTAATCTGTTCCTCTAATTCACATAAAAGTGTCAAATGTCCCACATAGAATTCTTTGGCATCCTTTCCATATTCATTTTCTGCAAACTCATAGATGGCGCATGCCTCGTCATACATTGATAATTTACCCAGCAATTCTGCTTTTCCCAAAAGTTTGGCTTTTCTGTATTCATATGCTTTAGCTGCTCCCATAACAACCGTATCACCGTCAGCAACCATTTCAAGGAGACTATCACAGCACTCTAAAGCCCTGGTATAATAACCGTTTCCAAGCTCTTTGTCTAAATTAATATACTTGTCACCTTTCATCTCACAACCGCTTAGCATACCCTGATAAAAAGAGAGATAATACGCAGCATCAACTATTTCCTCTTTGTTCTCACTTAAAAGCCCCAGTCCTTTATCTGCACATTCAATAAGCTTTTCAGCCCCCTCTTCTATATCGTTACCATATTTCATCAACACTTCACATATGAGAACATAGTTGTCAAGCTTATTTTCCACATCTGTAAGCTTCACACTGTTTTTATAAAATTCCTCCAGATTCTTTGTTAAAATCCCGTAATCAACATTTAATTCACCCAGCACTTTAGCGATATTGAGATACTGCTCTGCCTCATGATATCCCTCTTTATACGCAAGCTCAAAATAATAGATACTTTTTGTGTAATCTCTTTCCGATTCCATACAAACAAGCCCTAATTTCATTAAAATCTTTGCTCTTTCTATGCCCTCATCATGCTCCTTCTCTAAATAGTATGAAACTTTTGAAATACCCTCCTCCGGCGCGTCTATATAATCCGTATACAGATTCAGCAATTCAAAATATGCACTGTTACGATTGCCGTCCAGATCACATATAACCTGTGTATAAGTATCCAGCGCCTTCTCATAATCGCCTTCAATCACATACTCATATGCAACGGTCATCATCTTCTCATATGTCTTTTCCTTTGATTTTTTTATACCCTTGTAGCCGATAAATGATGACATTGCGCATAATGCAGACATCAAGACCAACGATACAGTCACCACTATCTTTTTTAAACACGCCACTCTGTATTCTCCGGCCAGTTTTTCATAATTGGAAAGATTGAATAGAACTTCTTCAAATGACTGGTATCTGTCCTCTCTGCGAAATTGCATACACTTTTCTATTATCCTTTTTATACCCTCCGGAACACGTTCATCCACACATAATCCGCCAGCCCCCGGCACCTTTCCGGTTATCAGCGTATACATAGTTGCACCGAAACTATATATATCTGAACGTTCATCAATATAACGTCTCTCATTGTCTTGTCGTTCACCCATCTGCTCAGGAGAAGCGTAACCTATCGTGCCCATTGAATATCTTATATGTTCTCTTTTTTCCTCCATTCTTGAAGATATTCCAAAGTCGATCAGTTTTATACTTCCGTCAGATTTAAGAATTATATTAGCGGGCTTCAAATCAAGATAAATAATGGGCGGGGTAAGCCCATGAAGATATATAAGGGCTTCACATATATTTTTCATCCATTCCACAACTATCATGCAATCCTGAGGGCCTTCCTTCTGCAACAATACGTTTAAGGCAACTCCGTCTATATAGTCCATTACAATAAATGTGACATTCTCCTCATATACAATATCGACGATACGAGGCAGCATAGGATGATCGCAGCTCTTTATTACATCAGCCTCCATAAATGAACTCTTGTAAAAAACAGCATCCGATATACCCTCTTTTCTTATCTCCTTCATCGCCCACTGCTTGTTAAGACGGATATCCCACACAAGATAGACCATAGACATTCCACCCTGACCTATCCTTTTGACAATTTTATATTTCTCTCCTATGATTTCCCCGATATATGCCACAACATTTTCTCCTATAATAATGCTCTTATTCCCGGGGGTCTTTTTCTTGTCATGATTTTTTGGCATAATAAAAGAGCCCCTTTAATAAGGAGCTCTTAAACGAAAGTCTTACTGTAGTTTAAAAATAAACTCTTCATCACCTAATACAATCTTACTATCATCTGTAAGCTGTACACTTTCACCATCTTCAACACTTTCACCATTGACAAATGTATGATTAGTAGACTTATTGTCTTTTATGAAATACTCACCATCTTTTCCTGTGATGATTGCATGAATTCTACTGATTGCACCGTTGCCTGAAATTGTATAATCAGCACCAACAACAGATTTTCCAATCTTAAATGTCTGCTTGTTAATCATAATCTTTTCTTCTGTGTTGACACGAATAAGATATGGATTAGCATTTATAAGAGGATCTGCGGATGCCTCTTCAGCTTCAGCTTTCTTGTCTTCTGATTTATCTTTAGAGGCAGAATCTTGTGACTCTTCTTTTTTATCCTTTTTATCTTCTTTTTCCTCTTTAGAATTATCATCAGATTTGTTATTAGCATCAGACTGGGCATTTTTGGATGAATCATCCTTACCAAGCGAGAACAAACCTCCTATTCTCTTAATCTGCTCTCTCAGGCTAGGTTCTGACTTGGTCTCTTTCTTATCAGATTCCTTCTCGTTTTCACCCTTCTTATCAGTCTTTTTAGCTTCTGCTTCTGTTTTCTTAGCTTCTGCCTCTGCCTTTTTGGCTTCTGCCTCTGCGTTCCTAGCTTCTTCTTTTGCCAGAAATGCTTCCTCTTCTTCCTGTCTCACCTTGGCTATGTATGCTTTTTCCTCAGCCTCAGCTATTTCCAATTCCTCTTTTGTATTCTGTAAGATACTGGCACGATTAATCTTAACTCGCTTTCCAATCTTGAAGTTACGACGTGATGGCTCTTCCTGTTCAGCCAAAAATGCATCTAATTCATCTTCTATTACCACACCGGAATAATCAACTTCTTTGGTTCTGAAATAAGGCTTCTTTTCCTTCTTTTCCTCTGTATTCTCAGCCTCCTTATTATCAGTCTTTGCTTTTTTGCGTTTTTTCTTCTTGTCATCAGATGAATTATCATCCTCCTCCGAATCCGAATCCGAATCTCTGACTTCATCCGCTTCGGTATCCTCATCAGCATTATCTTCTTCCGCATCTTTTACATCATCTGATTCATTAGATTCTTCCGGTTCATTCTTATCTTCAGCTGCTTCTGCCTTCTCATCCTTTACGTCTTCAGCTGCTGTTTTATCGTCTTCCTTGTCTGCATCCTCGGACTTATCATCCTTTTCTGCATCCTCTTTGTCGGTATCTTTCTCATCATCCGACTCAGTTTCAGTATTTGCCTCGTCATCAACCCCATCATCTGCTTCCTCAACCTTCTCAGGCTCTTCAGATTCTTCTACGGTTGCCTCTTTCTCGGCTTCAGATTCAGGTTCTTCCTTCTCCTCTTTTGCTACCTCCGGCTGTTCTTCGTTCTCCTCCTCCGGTTTCGCCTCTTCTGTGGCCTCC
The DNA here is from genome assembly GCA_902793335.1 of uncultured Lachnospiraceae bacterium. Lineage (GTDB taxonomy): Bacteria > Bacillota > Clostridia > Lachnospirales > Lachnospiraceae > CAG-590. The sequence continues at coordinate 6,914 of CADBCZ010000035.1, read as the reverse complement.
TCAGCCACCTCTGCATCATCAGAATCATCCTCACCGGCCTGTGGCTCTTTTGCTTCACCAGCCTCTACATCAGCCTCTACATCAGCCTCTGCATCTCTATCTTCATCAGTATCTTCATCAATTATCTTATCGGCATCCTCATCCTGATTATCAAAAAATGCTGCAACAGAATCCTCTTCAGGCTCTTCTTCTATTTCCATGCATTCCCCGTAAATCTCATTAGACTCGCCCTCCGGAATCTCTATTCCGAATCTATCCATCCACTCTTCAATCAAATCAAGAAGATTATGAAGATTGAACATCTCTTCGTCATTAACATAAGTAAGTATCTTAGCAACATAATCTCCATTCTCGGATGAATCAAATCTAAGACTTGCTATAAATGTCCTGAGGAAATAAGACAAGTCTGTCTCATCATTCATATCCTCTAACGGAATACACACAAACTCTACTTTGTAATCAGAATCAATATATATATACTGTCTGTTAAGAACAAGATATGATAAAGGTATTCTATACTCTGACATGTTCATCATCGAGATTACAAGTCCTCTTAAGACCTTAAGTACCATCTCGGCATTAATTTCCTGCTCAGACAACTGTCTTAATTGAATTTTCCCTGTCACTTCATAAGAAAAGGTATCGAATTCTTCCCCCTCTTCGAATATAACCGGCACAATTCCTTCCGGCTCTTCGTCCTCAAGAAAATCAAGCACATCATCATCCAGTTCCGCATTATTGTCAATGTTAAAAGTCAGAAACTGCTCATTATCAAAGTTTCGTACTCTAAAGCTAATTTTCTTCATAGCAACTACCCTCCCAACTTAAGACTCCATAACTAATAATATTATAGTGGATTATCGTCGGATAAGCAAGTAGTTTCTTAATGTAAAGCCTCCTTTAATTGATATTTTTTTACATCAGCTGATACAGTAATTTTAGGGCAAAATATTATATAATTCAATGAATAAACGATATAAAATAATATAAATTTAATTTTAAATTATATAAAAAATGATATAATTATATAAATTTTTTTATTTTTTCTTTCTGCATTTCGATGTTATTTTTGCGTTTAAATGTCGTCCCTGCATTTATCATTCTCCAAATATCTTACACTTACTTTGACATAGCAAATCAAATATAGTATATTAATAACTGTTTATTACAGGGCAAAACACTCGCAGTTATGTCCATTTCAAGAAAGGAATTAATAATATGGCAAATCCAATAGTTACTATCACCATGGAGAATGGTGACATTATGAAAGTAGAACTCTATCCAGATATCGCACCTAATACAGTCAATAACTTCATTTCACTTGTAAAAAAAGGCTTTTATGACGGCCTGATTTTCCATCGTGTAATCAAAGGCTTTATGATTCAGGGTGGATGTCCTGACGGAACAGGAATGGGAGGCCCGGGATACAGCATCAAAGGTGAATTTGCAGCCAATGGTTTTGAAAATAATCTAAGACACACTCCGGGTGTATTATCTATGGCAAGATCTATGATGCCTAACTCAGCAGGATCACAGATATTTATCATGCACAAGACATCACCTCATTTAGACGGTGAGTATGCAGCATTCGGTAAAGTAACTGAGGGACTTGATATTGTTGATAAAATTGCTTGTGTTGAGACAGATTACCATGACAAGCCTCTTGAAGAACAGAAAATAAAGAGTATGACAGTAGAGACCTTTGGCGAGGAATATCCTGAGCCGGTCAAATGCTAATTTAAACACAAGTCTTTTAAAAATCAATACAGTTAAGCATTCAAAAAGCTGTATATATCACATATGCGATATATACAGCTTTGTTTATTACTATATCCGTTTTTATAAATGCAGACTGCTACTTCACATTTATCCTGACTCTTGTTCTTACACCGTTATGCGCCAGAATGTAGACATAGCAACTGCCCCTTTTGACACCCTCAGCCTTTCCGGAAATGTCAACCGTAGCAACTGACGGATTATCACTTATATAGTTTAGTTTCTTTCCATCATCATTGGTCAGCAGTTTCCTTGAAGACTTCCATGCTTTATATTTTGTCTTTAATTTCTTTGTTTTTCCCAAAGATATTGAAACCGTTTTCTTTGAAGGCACCAGTTTCTTAACATTAGTATATTTTTTGTGCTTATCTCCCGCTGCAAATAAAACTCTACTGTTACCTATATAGTCCTTGGTGCTGTTAACTATTCTATATGCTTTAACTACAAAGGAATATGACTTTTTACGTGAAACCACTTTTCCGTTTATGCTTTTAATATTAGCAGTTGTCGAATTAGCACCTGTCACACTCACAAATGTATCCTTGGGATATGTCACACCCTGCTTAATAAACACATCATATCCTGCGGCACCATTTATCGAATTCCAGGTAATCTTCCATACGCCGTTTTTCCATACAACCTTTGATGAAATATCAAGAAGTTTTGAATTATTATCCTTAACCTGTGCAGAAACCGGACTATACAGAATCTGATTACCTGTATTAACATTGTCAGAAATTGTATTAGACGGTGTGTTATTATTCTGGTTACTTCCCGTATTACTTCCGTTATCTTTAGTCTCCTGTGCAGGTGTATCCGAAGTCTTATTGTCCTCTGTCACATTTACCTTCGAAGCCGTAGAAAGAGTTATCGTTGTATCTGCCGTCGGTCTTCCCGAAACTGTAATCTTATTCGAGTCGTTGCGCACTACTCGAACACCGTTCTTTGAAGCAACTCTGTAAGATGCAGGGAACTCATAGCCGCTGTCAGCGTAAAATATCACCGATTTCATTGCATTTGTGGTTGTCTTTTGAGTGTATAAATTAGCTGTCTCGGAAGCAATAGTAATATTACTGTCCTCCGGATTGATAACTATTACCGTATACTTCGCAGTATCCGTTTCGTCATTACCGGAATCTTTGTTTTTCACAACCACTTCCACAGCATCACTGTTATAAGAATTTTCACCCTCTTTATATCTGACAAGTTTTTTTCCGGCAGTGGCAACCCGGGTTTCATTATCGGAACAATTATACCAAACCTCAGAATTTCCAGCGTCAGCATACTCCATAGACCTTGTTGTTCCCACTATCTTCATAACATCACCTGTCAAACCCCTAGGAGCATCAGGTGTATATTTCTGTCTGCTTGCTGCAGTTAATGTAATTTTGACATTTTTACCCTTTGGAGTGCCCGAAATCTTAATCTTCTTCGAACTCACTTTGGAAATAGTTATACCGTCCTTAACTCCTACCGGATAGTTTTCAGGGAAACAGTAACCGCTATTGGCGGTAAAGACAACTTCCTTCATGGCAGTATCTTCTGTAAGACCCGACTGGAAAACTTCACCTGCGGTATAGTCTCTTGTCATATTGGAGTCTTCCGGAACATTGATAAGTACATAAAAACCTTCTACAGGATCTTCAACCACAACCTGCACCGGGTCACTCGGCTGAACAAGCTCCGAACCCTTTGTCCTGACATACCATACACCCGGAGATACCTTTGTAGAGTCTTTATCACAAGTCTTCCAACTCGATGAATCCATTGAATCGGCATACTCCATTTGATCCGTTGTACCTTTTATCATCAGTGCATCACCCTCAACACTTGAAGGCGCTGCTGCCTTATCCTTCTCAGCCGGTGCCGGAAGTGTAATCGATGTTGACTTCACCGGACTTCCGTAAACCGTTATCGTGTATTTGTCATCTCTTCTTATCGTAATTCCGTCCTTTTCCGAAGCTTCAGGATACGGATAATCTTCCGGAAAATAATATTTTGATTCATCAGAAACCCCGAGAACTACCGGGCGTATAACACCATCAACACTCATCTGCTGAATTGCGCCACCATTTATTCTCTTAATCTGAGATTCAAAATTCAATGTAAAATCATAAGCATCTGTCGCTTGTCCGCTGTCAGTAAGAGTAAATGGCACCTCGCCTATCTCACATATCTGGTCCTTACCGTCAGAACCAAACTTTTCAAAAAAGATCATCAGACGATATTCACCCGTACTAAGACCTGCAGGCATTGTAAACTCTTTGCTTCCAACACCTTTGCCACCCACTTTTCCATACGCAACTATATAATCACTGTCACTGTTCCTGATTACAGCCGATATCTGATCGTGAGAAAAGCTGTTACTTCCCTTTATGGAGAATGAATATTTCTGTCCTCCGACAGCAGTTTTATCATAGCTGTCAATGCTGCAAAGCGAAGAGGATGGTGTATAGATAACAACAGGAGTCCACTCCATAGGCGCCGAACCATATATACTTTCCTTGGCTTTTTGCATTTTGACACTTCCGCATATGCTTGAATCTTTGGCAAACAGGAACGCTGAGCTTGTAAAATCCGAATTCCAACCCTGCGCAGGAGGCGTTATACCTGAGATATCAGACGTGACGTTTCTCAGAATATCAGCATGAACAACTCCCAAATCGCCCGTATGCACAAACACCATACACACCGCTATAATCAATACAAAGCAATACTTTTTTATCTTCCCCATACCCATAAGCATTCCCCCTCCGTATCTATTTAATAATTACAACATCTTTTTCTTCTTCAAAACCGCAAGTACGATCACACATACAACAAATGTTGCCATACATATTATGCCGAATCCGTAAGGCGTGCGATATAACGGCACCCATTCTCCTGCCACGTTCATACCGTAAAAGCCCGATACTATATTCGGAATAGACATTACAATCGTGATAGCGGCAAGATACTTCATCACATTGTTAAGTCTTATATCAATCATATTAGATAAGAGTTCCCTGGTACCATGCATGATATCACGATAAATGATAGTCATCTCGATAGCCTGACCGTTTTCCACCTTGACATCGTCAAGAAGTTCCTTATCCTCAGGGAACTGTCTAACTCTGCTGTATCTGGACAGTCTGTCAATTACGGCACCATTTGCCCGCAAAGAAGTTGCGAAATATACTAAGTTTGACTCTAACTCGTGAAGCATTACAAGGTCTTCTTCCTGCACATCTTCCTGCGCACGTTCCTCTATCTCGGAACGGTTGCTGTCAATTGTTCGAAGATATAACTGATAGACCATACAGGTACGATACAGTATCTGATATACGAATTTCATCTGTTTTTTGGTAGAAAATTCTCTGACGGTAGAATTGATAAAATACTGAAGTACCGGTGTCTCTTCAGCACATATAGTTATCAGGAAATCATCAAGCAATAATATACCAAGCGGAATAGCGGTATACGCGCGTTGTTCGTTACGAATCTCTATAACCGGTATATCTACCAATATCAATGTGTAATCATCTTCTATTTCCACACGCGAGCTCTCGTCCGCATCCATAGCGGCGCGAACATCGGCTATGTCAATATCAAATCGTTCAGATATCATTGTCATCTCATCGAGACTTGGGTCCGTCAACTGAATCCAGGAACCCGGTTCAAAGGTATGTAATTCTCCAATTTTTCTGTCATCCGTCCTATATATTTTAATCACGATACATACCTTCCTTTCACCATTTTTATATATACAAGTGTAAATGTTTTATCCCAAAATGTCAACGATTATGTAAACCAATATTTCCCTAAAAATTTAGCTATTTAGAACAATTTTAATCCGCCCAAAACACCGGCACTTACAAGTCCCATTATAATTCCCGCAAGTATTACTCCAAGCAGTACGGCAATGACACTCTCCTTAAAATCCATATCAAGGATACTTGCTGCAAGAGTTCCTGTCCACGCGCCTGTTCCCGGAAGCGGAATACCTACAAACAACAAAAGTGCAACGAAAAGTCCCCTGCCGGCTTTTGCTTTTAATTTCTCTCCGCCTTTATGTCCTTTCTCAAGACAGAATGTGAAGAATTTTCCAATATATTTTTTATCCTTGCCCCACTCCAAAACTCTTCTTGCAAAGAGAAAAATGATCGGAACCGGGAGCATATTACCTACAATACACACTATATACGACTGAAGTATCGGAAGACCCATGCCTATCGAATACGGAACTGCTCCACGCAACTCAATAAGCGGTACCATCGATATTAAAAATGCAATCAGATATTTTTTTAACATATGAAACTCCTTTTTGTTACTCTACTCAAAATCATTATTCATTACATAATGCTCTCGTTGTACAGCTTTGCGCCGGCATCAAGAGCCCTATTGTTGAGATCATGAAATTTAGGTGCAACCTTATTACTTATTGCCTCTCTGATCTCATCCATGGATATATCTATCTCTTTGCTCGCTATCGCCGCGCCGAGTAAAACTACGTTTAAAACCTTCGTAGAACCCAGTTCTTCCATTGCCTGCTCGCCGTCAACGATCACAAGTCTGTCAACCTTCTTTTCAAGGTAGTCAAGCATTTCCTTTCCCTCGTACACATTTGCGGATAGTGACGCAGTTACAGGTTTTACAGCCTTCTTAGACACTACCACGACTCCGTCTTCCTTCAAATATGACAGGTTTCTCACTGCCTCTGCAGGCTCAAATGCTATCATGACATCAGCCTTTCCCTCAGGTATCAGAGGAGAAAATGCGCCTTCACCCATTCTGACATGACTGGTAACACTTCCACCTCTCTGCGCCATGCCTATTGTCTCGGCAGATTTGATTTCATATCCCTTTGACATGGCAGCATATGAAATTAACTTTGAAGCGAGGACAGTACCCTGACCTCCTACTCCACATAATATTACACTTTTGCTCATATTTATTCCTCATTTCTTTCATCTACAAATTTGGGGTTGTTTAAGCTGTTTGTATGACGGACGCACAATTATTATTGATTACAAGTTGTGGTCGAAACTTTTATAGATATAGATATTGTTTACGGCTCCAGTGACAGTCATAATTGCTGCGGGACCCGTTCGCACTATCATTGCATTACGTAGCAGTACTAAACTCACGAATACTTTAAT
>CADBCZ010000034.1:31472-31814 GCA_902793335.1 uncultured Lachnospiraceae bacterium | reverse complement strand
TTTACATACCGAAATACTTCATCACTCACGCGGCGTCGCTGCATCAGGGTTTCCCCCATTGTGCAATATTCCCCACTGCTGCCTCCCGTAGGAGTTTGGACCGTGTCTCAGTTCCAATGTGGCCGTTCACCCTCTCAGGCCGGCTACTGATCGTCGCCTTGGTGGGCCGTTACCTCACCAACTAGCTAATCAGACGCGGGTCCATCTTACACCACCGGAGTTTTTCACACCGTACCATGCGGTACTGTGCGCTTATGCGGTATTAGCAGTCATTTCTAACTGTTATCCCCCTGTGTAAGGTAGGTTACCCACGCGTTACTCACCCGTCCGCCACTAAACATT
>CADBCZ010000034.1:0-31340 GCA_902793335.1 uncultured Lachnospiraceae bacterium | reverse complement strand
TACTGTTTGAATATACATTCAATACTTGAAAATCTTTAAAGAATTTTCAGGGTTGTTTCGTTGTTTAATCATCATTCATTTTTTATGGTTCATGTGCTTGATATTATGTATTGTAACTCTTTATAAATCAAGCTATCCAGCTGTTTTTGTGAGTTGCTTTCCTCACCGCAGCGAAGATTATATTATCACAATGAATCACCATTGTCAACCATTATTTTTAATTTTTTTTAAATTATTTTTTTTACTGTTATTTTAGTGTTTTAAAAAACGCCTGTAAGCGGCTGTTTATCTACATTTCTTCTTACTTTGAAAGTCCATGAAGCCGAGTTTGAAAGCGACGGCTGATTGGATAACTTTCTGTATATAGCAGCGCTTAGCGAATCTATGCCCTCATGTCGACAGATGAGCTTAGCATAGTAATTTACTTAGTAATCCTGATTCTCATTCTGTCTTTATTACGTTCAAATGTAAGTCTACTTATCAAAGCAAGCATTACACCAACTGTCTGATAACTGTTTGCCACAGAACTTACTGAGTTTTGATAATTATCATTTATATAAAAACTAGGAAGATTAAATGAATCATCTACTTTAATTGAAACGATATCATCAAACTCTACAGAAATAACTTCTTTTTTTTTGAAGAATCTACATGCTCTATCTGTTATGATATAAAACTCTTTTCCCTTTCCAAATAAGGATGTATCAACTAATATAATGATACGTTCCCCGGATTCCAATTCAGGCTCAATACGTCCTAATAATGCCTCTATTCTCTCATTGCGAACCTCTGCCATTGCTGTTCCATCATCTTTTTGAGTGACCTTTTTCAGATAATCCTCAATTTTATCAGCAGAATCCATTTCATCCAAACAGTATTTCCACATTTTAATACTATCTACAGTATTCTTTTTTTTCATTATTTCTTCTTTATCAATATCTACATAGAACATGCCAGAGTCAAATAATTCATCATTCTTCTTTTTTGATTCTTCCAGATCATATGAAGAATTACAATATGGACATTTCCATTTATTATTCTTTTTTTGAAGTTCTCCGCCACAATTAGGACAATTCTTTACTGGCATATGCTTCTTCCCCTTCCATGTTTAATGCATTTTTCAATAATGGTATAAAAAAAGCAACCGATTAATAACGATTGCTATTTTTAAACGGAGAAGGAGGGATTTGAACCCTTTCCCATCTCCGCAAATATGCATAGAAAGGAGGTTTGAGAGACTCTTTCATGTCACGGTTTGCACCTTGGTTTGCACTTTTTGAAAATACACTACATTATCTCCCAATAACCACCTTTGGCAGATCCTACACGACGAATAATTTCGTCTTTTTTTAATTTATTCATTAATCGTTGTAATGTTGCATATGGTATTCCCGTCTTTTCTGACAAGCTTTTTTGAGATATCTTATTATTTTTTCTGATTTCAGCTAAAATCATTTTAGCCTTTTCAACATCACTTTTAACATCATTTTCAACATCATTGATGTTGAAAACGTTATTTAAACTATTCGACAACATTTCATTTTTTCCGGTACTTTCAGATAACCTCTTAAGATTACTGCCACTTTTACCGCCATTGTCATTTTTTACAACTTCTACTTCTTTCTTGTCATTTAGGAACGCCGGGTGTATCGGTATTTGTATGCGCATCGCCCGTCTGTCTTCATCCGTGTGGAAAATAGCCTTCGGAGAACCATTCTTTTCAAGTTCCTCTTGTATTGTTGGAACTCCCGTAGAATGACCTTCAGATAAATCTAATTCCTTCAAAAAATCTCCAAGTCTGCGATTCCTATAATATCTTGATACAAATCGCTTTCCCTCTTCTATAGATTTATCAGATATTGAGCGGTCTATTCCCGGAAAATTGATGATATTGATACAATCCGGCTCAATTTCAATCGTAACAGGCTCATAGGATAGATAATCTCTGTGATAAAATGCATTCACAACAGCCTCTTCTATCGCCTGATACGGGTAATTCCATATGCGAATTGCCTCAGCCTGACCTTTTACTTTTATCACCTTTTCTCTAAGAATCAATGTCTTAAAACGTTCCAGAGTTGCCTCGATCATTTGCGGTACAGATCCCTTAATGATCGGAAAATCCTCACTTAGGCTCGGGTTATTGATGCTTCCTTCAGGAAATACAGTCATCTGTACCTGCGTATACATGAAAAATTTCTCCGGATATTCACAGAACATCATCAATGCCACATTTTGGATATATCTATGCTCCGGTGGTCCGACCAAAAGCTGCATATCCTCTAAAATTGATTCAACTCCTCGCTCCTTGACCTGTGAAGCCAGTTTACTTCCGGTTTTCCTTAAATGAGCCTCTAATAACAATGGCGAAATGTCATCAAAAGAAGCCGATTGATTAGGTCTTGCATCAAACGGAGTCTGGTCAGCCATATTGACAAGCTCTCTTTCCTGTTCAATATTTGCTTTTACAGAACTTGTTGCATATCGGATATAGTAATAATATTTCTTATCCTTCTTACTTGTAATATATTCCGGTACTTTGTATGGTCGTGGCTGCCCTGTCCTACACACGAGAACCAAAATCCATTTTCCATCTACCCTTTCTGTAACCACTCCCGGAAAATATGGAGGAGCCATCAGGTTATTATATCCAATCATTTCTTTTTGAATACTATCAAGGTCTTTTTCAGGTATTCCTAAAACAGGGCGCACAGCTATACCATTACGTTCTTCAACGCCAACGACTATATATCCTCCGCCAAGATTGTCATAATCATTCGCATATGCACAAACACTATGATAGATATCATCAGGATTCCATCCTTTTTTGAATTCTATCCGGTCTGATTCTATATTTCTTTTTTTAAACAAATCTTCAATGTTAAATTCAAGATCCATAATAGTCTCCTCTCATCTTAAATCCCCTGTTATAGTACATTATTTGAACTGTTTATAAGTATATATACTCCCAGTTGTCTACCGAAAATCGGTTATACTCTTTTATATTCTTGATTTCTGGCATTGCAACTACCAACAGTCGTCTTGGTCTAGTCATTGCAACATAAGCTATCCTCATTAATTCATCTTCCAAATCCCCCTCCATTAAAAACTTTGGGGTAAGTGTATTTCCAGTTTTACTTTTTACATAAATCAAAACCGCATCATAAGTTTCACCCTTTACTCCATGAATTGACGATCTTGTATACTCTCCACTGCTTTTCTTTTCAAAATAATTTTTCAATGGTATGCCCTTAAACTCAGGATTACTTTTATCTCTTACCTTTATCTTGAAGATATCTTTTATGCTAATTCCCTCTGTAATTTGGAAATTATTTTTTTTTAAAACATCAATATACAGATTTGTAAGCTGGCTTACCCATTCTGCAATACCTAAATCTATATTGGGCAAACCGCAAAAAACATCAATTATAAAATCTTTCCAATTATCCTCGTCTGTATATTCTCTTATTTTTTTACTCATTAAATACTCATCTGTTTCCTCACCAATAAGGATTCTAAACGATGCTTTATACATGTCACTAAATGCCTTCTTGCGAGAACCACATTTCCATTCATATGCAGCTTTTGCAATTAACTCTATTTCTTTACTTTTCCACAAACCCTTAATATCTGTATCTGAATGGATTCTCCCTCTGGTAAGGACCGCCACCTTATCTGATTTGATTTCTATATCCATACTACGACATTTTTCAAGAAAATAATCTATCACCTCGGTCTCTGTATTTCCATTCGTCAAAAGCAGTACGGGTTTTTGGCTCTCATCTTTATAATCTCCTAGCGCTTCGTTTGTTCTTTGTCCTTGCATTGTTGCTGAGAACAAAGATGTTGCATCACAAATATGCTGTGAACTGCGAAAATTTCCTGTCAGTTCAATGCACTTCCATGACTCTGCATCTATTTTCTGTTTAAAACACTCTGGATTTGCATTTCTCCATTCATATATAGCTTGATCCGGATCTCCCACTAAAAACATTGATTTTATACCTGCTTCCGTGAGTAAATCGAATACAGCCATCTGTTCCTCTGATGTATCTTGAGCCTCATCAATAATAATGACTGGAAATCGTTCAACTATTGCTGTTGCAATCATTGGATATTCTTTCAGCAACCTATATGCAAAAGATGCAACCTCATTTTGGAATATAATGTTTTTCTTCATAAGCATCACTTTATATTGCTGACAAGGAAGAAGTTGACTCTTTCCACGTAATTCACAACTTACAATTTCTTTATCTTTATAAAATTCTTTGTCAATTCCCCAATGAAATTTCTCTATGTTGTCTACGCATCCATTGCGTTTACATTCTTTTCTCCAATAGCTATAAGGCAGTTTCCAATTATCACTCAAAGCAATCAATGGTCTTACTTTGTCATGTGTCTTTAAATATCCATATCTCAAGACAATAAATTCATTAATAAAACTATCAACCGTCCCAATGTAATGAGGATAATCCAATTTACCAATCCCTTTATTCAACAAATATGCTTTTTTATGGATTTCTTCACTAGCAACATTTGTGAATGACAAAACTGCAACTCCTTGATGATATCTATCCCAGTTATCCAAATAAGACAATAACTTAGTCGCTACAGAATATGTCTTCCCACTACCTGGACAGGCTCTTACAATAACTCTACCTTCAGCTTCCAAAAACGATAATTGCTCACGTGTTAACTCTTCCATATCTACCTTTCCGTCACACAATACACTGCTTCTTTCAAATAATCAGGGATAACAAATTCTTTCTCGATATTTTCGCCCCTTTTTCTCATTTCACACTGCTTTCTGATTATCTGACTTATATACTGTGCAATCGCTCCTTTGCATTTGTCTCTTGCTCGTATGAATAGCCATACACAAGCTGCTTTTTCATTCATATCATGCAAACCGTTTACCTTTTGTTCCAACGCAGGTCCCAACTGTGAATACTCACTTTTTATAGCTTCTATAAAATATTCAATGTTATTTTCATCACAACACAAGGCATATTCTAATGTTTTTGTTGCCTTAAATACATTGATACCCACAGCTCTACACGATGTTTCAAGTTCATTGCAGCGCTCCGATGGTGTCCCGCTCAATAATTTGTCCGATATATCACTATTTACATCATCATAATCAAAATCCTTATTGATATAATTAGTTTCACTCTTCTTGGTACATCTATCATCATCTGTCACAATTGCAACCTTTGAAAAACAGGTTTGTACACTCTGCGAAGAAAATAAATTAACAAAAGGACTAAACGCAACACTATCCACATTCACAAGCTCAACTGCATATTTTTCTAATGGTCTGTCCAGTATTTTTGCAATCTCTGGCAATAAAATTGCTTCACTTATGCCTTCTACAAATATAATACCTTTGGCAAAAAACATTTGAGATTTTGTTACATCCAAATATTTCTGCAAATATTCTTTATTAGCATCTGTTAAATTTGCTTCTGAAAATGGTAAACAATACTTTTTGTGTGCATTTTCATAAATCAAATTAATATTACCTATATCCACCTTTGATGCTAATGTTGGTGAATGTGAAGTGAAAATAATTTGTATATTTGCATCTCCTTGATTTGTATCAGACAAAAAAGCATGTACTAATTCCTGTAATTGTGGATGTAAATGAGCTTCCGGTTCTTCAATTAAAAGCATGTGCTGATACACTTCACCTCGCTCAATTGCCATATCACCCAGCACCGCCGACATGAATAAAAGATTATTGTATCCCAATCCATTCTGATATAATTCAAACGAACTGCTTGCAATCTCATTTATTCTTGCCACTAATTCCTGTGCCATATCTTCAACATTTTCTAAAATAGATGTTTCAAAATATACCCCATTTTCATTTTGTTGTATTTTTCTATTATCTTCATGTTCACTTGCATATTGTCGGGCTCTCGAATATTCACTATCACTTATTGAAACTAATACCCATTTAGGCTTTACCCAAGCTCTTAACGATGCGGCAATTGAATCAAATCTTGGCTCTATTAACCCTATATCAACATGCTGGTTCAAAAAATCTTGTTCTATATGTGATAAATTATCATTAATTATTTTTCTTGTCTGATTTAGTTCTTCTTTTTCTAATAAATTTTTATTTGCATTATTTAGTATTTCCACTAATTCTGCTTGCGTATCTTCGTCTGGTACCACACTCCTTAATAATTGGGCTAATTTACTATTTCTAGCCGGTTTCATTTCACTTTCTGAATCTCTTAGTGCACCCAAAAACATTACATCTATTGCATCAAAAGTGTCTGATGATAGTGAATTCCCCTCGTTTCCAATTCCCCAATGCATTGCTTTCACTTTTTCTAAGCCATTTGCAGCAATCACTCTTTCAAAACGAATATGAAATTCTCCACCTTGACCGCTTTCACTAACAGGATTCCATATTTCTACTAATCTTATTGGTACCTCTTCCAAATAAATATCAAACGATGAAAAATCAGCTGCATTTCCGTCCTCACCAACATGAAAATCAGCTTTAGTGAAAAAAATGTCTTTCTTATATGTTACAGTAGAAAATGCAATTCTGATAGCATCCATGACAGCAGATTTTCCGGAATTATTTTCACCGATGATTGCATTTACACCTTTATTAAATTGCAGAGTAATTCCATCCTCATCGAATACTCTAAAATTTCTGATTGTAAGCTTCTTTACATACATGCTATCATCCTCCACTATTATATTCCTACGCCACACTCTTATACCGCGTATAAATATGTTCGTATATAGCCTTCCGGTATGCTTCCAGCCGATCAAACATGCTATCCGGAATCTCTTCATAAAGCACATTTCTGATCAGAACATCAACTGCTGCCCTGGTCTCCTGCTTATCCGTCCAGTGATCCATACCGGCGATTCTCTCTTTTATTTTCTGAAGCAGATCTTTGGACATCTTCTTGATCTTATCTATATCGCTCTTCGACAGAGTCTCTGAGAAAAGCAGGTCATAAATCGACAGCTCTTCATCACTGGAGAATCCTTCACGGGCATATCTCTGTTCTTCCTCTGACATACTCTTTGCCAGATCCATGAGCTCCATAAAAGTCTTTTCTATGGTTGTCCGATCCTGCTCCGCATTATAGGTCTCAATGATTCCCATATAGCGGACATAATAATCAACGCGTGTCGGATTCACTGCCATCATCTTTGATAAGCGCTCCTGCACCAGATCATTCAGGTCTTTGATCATCAGATTCTTCCTCTTCACCTTTGCGAACTCTGCTGCCAGCAGATCAAAATCAATCTGACTTATATCAAAGCGGCGGGATTCTACCAGGCCTTCACCCTCCTGATGCTCGATCTCCACGTTTTCATTGATAATATGATTGATCTCCACCATCAGATCCGTAGTGTCAATATACTTACGCTTCTTCTGCATCTCACGGAAGATTGCCTGGATGGCATCTGTCTGATCACGGACATCCTGAGTAATATCATTTCGATCAAGATACTTTACCAATCTTCCTATTTCATTAGCATATGTATCGAAAGATTTCTTTGTCTCTGGATCAGCGCACATCGCTTCCGCCCCATCCTTCAGCAAAGCCATCTTCTTGAAATTCTCGGCTTTAATCAGTTCATCAAGGTCAAAATCATGCTCCGCCAGAAGTTGTTTTGCGTCCGCTGCGGCTCTAACGATCTGTGCGATCAGTTCTTCCTTGTCAACCGTAGGATCAATGTGTGTCTGTCCATTCTTATTGGCTGTATAGTCATTCAGCGCCTTCTTCAAGGCTCCGACAATCCCTATATAGTCGATAATGAGGCCGTTGCTCTTGCCGGCAGCGACACGGTTCGCTCTTGCGATTGTCTGCATCAACGTATGTGCCTTCAGCGGCTTATCCAGATACAGACAAGACAGCGACTTAACATCGAAACCGGTCAGCCACATAGCACAGACGAAAACAACACGGAAATTACTATCGGAATCCTTGAATTCCTTATCCAACTCCCTCTTCTCCATCTTTGTCCTGTGCGGCAGAATATCCAGATCCCACTTCTTAAAGGTCTGGATCTCATTCTGTTCCTGGCTGATGACCACGCACATCTCGGTGTCCTTCATCCATTTCAGCTTCCTGGACAGCTCCATCTGCTCCTGATCAGAAACGGTACTTGCTATCTTCTGTTCAAGGGCTTTGATTTCCTCCTGCCAGTATTCCTGTACGAAGTTATACATACGGACACAAGTGACCTTATTCAGGCAGACGAACATGGCCTTGCCTGTAGTCCATAGATCACTGTAATGCCCGACAAAGTCTTTTGCGATAACACGCAGACGCGGCTCCGCTGTCAGAAGGTGTATTTCCTTCTCGAACTCATGCATCACCTTCTCAGCCTGATCCGGATTCAGATCGGCTTCTTCGATGGCATCTAGGATCTTATCCGTGATATCCGGATTTTTGATTTCCTTGATCTTGTCGCCTCGGTTTTCGTAATAAAGCGGAACCGTAGCCTTATCTTCTACAGCACGCTTAAAGTCGTATACGGAAATATAGCCACCGAATGTCCTGGCCGTAATCTCATTGGAGGATAACAGCGGTGTTCCGGTAAATCCGATGCGGGATGCCGTAGGAAGTAACTTCTCAATATTATCAGCGAACACACCATACTGGCTGCGGTGAGCTTCATCAGAAATAATGAGGATATCATGATCGGGATAGATCGGCGGCTCATCCGGCTTATTAAACTTCTGAATCAGTGTGAATATGAAGCTCGGATTACCTTTCAGTTTATTGACCAGATCCGTTCCGCTTGTCGCCATAAATTTCTTGCCCTCGGTCTTGCCAAGAAGGCCGCAAGCCTCAAAAGTACCGCAGATCTGCTTGTTCAGCTCATCACGGTCTGTCAATACAACAATCGTCGGAGACCCAGGAAATTTCCTGCGAATCTTCTGCGACAAGAACAGCATAGAATAGCTCTTACCCGATCCCTGCGTGTGCCAGAAAACACCCAGCTTACCTTCACGAAGCTGGCGTTCTCCATATGCCTTCACTGCTTCATTTACTCCCAGATACTGATGGTTCCTTGCCAGAATCTTTACAGTCTTTCCATCGGAATGATCATAAAGAATAAAGTTCTCATACAGATCAAGGAAATTCTCCTTCTTGCAAATACCCCGGAGCATGGTTTCCAGTGCCACGCTACCTTCATCGTCCTCGGACAGACGCTTCCACTCATGGAAGAATTCATATTTGCTGCCAAATGTCCCGACCTTCGCCTCCATACCGTTGGAAAGCATAAGGAATGCGTTATAATAGAACAGGAACGGGATGGTATCTTGGTAATCTGTGTAGTTATCTGTATAAGCATTCTCCACATCAACATCATTCCGCTTCAGTTCTATGAACAAAAGCGGCAAGCCATTTACAAAACCAACGATATCTGTCCGTCTGCGGTAAAGATCCCCATGAATCTTCATTTCTTTCACTGCAAGGAAATGATTATTATCAGGATCATTAAAGTCGATTACTACAGCCTTCTTCTCTTCCGTCTTTCCGTTTGGCTTCTTAACAGTCACCGGAATGCCGTCACGGATCATGAAATACTTTTCTTCGTTGATCTGAAGGAGCGATGCGGAAGACAAATATGATGACAGCGTCTGATGCGCCTCAGTAATCTGCACATCATTTATCCAAGGATTCAGCTTTTTCAAGGTCTTGTCAAAATATCTCCACAGAACGATTTCGTGATAATCCTTCCTTCCGAGAGTACCATTCTCACCCAACACTTCCTGATTATAGGCATAGACGACATCCCACCCCAGCTCATCATGCATAAGAGCTGCCGCGCTGTCCTGGACTAAAACATTTTCGGAGTATTCATATTTCATATTTTATCGCCATCTCCTTAATCATGTTATTTTCAACTCCTAAGAATTGTAGCTTTTTCATTCTTTCCTGAGCATTTTTAATTGAATTTGCATTCTTTATAAACAGTGGACTTTTCTTATCAGACCTACTAATAAGTTCAAATATTATTGTAAAATTCTTCACCTGGATTTCATTTAGTTTCAAAGCAATAGTGATTATTTCATCCAAAGCTCTTTCGTCCAAAAATGTAAATAGTTTTCTTAACAGTCCTGCGATTAAATCGGACACTTGGATTAGTATATTGTCATTCGATTTTACAAAGCTCCAGTTATGAAACACCGCCCCATCTTCACACAATTCTATTTCTGATAACTTCTTTTCTACTGTAGGTTCTTCGTCAAATATATGATGTGAATTACTAAACAATTCACATCGTTCTAAATAAAAGAGATAATATTCTTGTATTAGCACGAAAGGATTATTATCCTGAATGAATGCCATCTTATCAAGCTTACCCGCTGTTTTTAACATTTGCCTTAACAATTCCAAAAAGAATCCGGGGTAATAATCACTATCGTCGTTATATTCTGATATCATGGAACATAATTCATCACAAAAAGCTGACACATCTTTGATATCTGGATATGTATGTCTTATCAATATATCAATAACATCATCTTGATGCTCAATCACAAAATCATATAAAGCAGCTTTAATATCAGTCATAAACATCACACATTGAGGATGCGTTTCCCATAATGAATCCACAATATCGACTAATGAATAATATAAGTTGTTCAATGCACTATAATGAATATATAATCCGCTATTACTCAACCAGTCCAGAAAACCAACAGCCCTTTTACTTCCAATGAAAGACAGAAAATCTTTTGAATTGTTGTACAAGTGTTTAAATTTTATTTCTTTTTGTTTGTCTGAGTAATTAAATACTTTTTTCAACGTAAGTATATCAACATCATAAGACTTTTCTTCATATGCAACACCAGCTAAAACAAAGTCTCCTTTCAGTGCATCAACGCTGTTAAATCCTTCTTCTGTGAGAGAAAACTTTCTACAGTTACCACTTTCATCATAATAGAAGGTCATCTCTTCATTAAAAGATGCAATCCCATTCAAATCAAAAACTGCTTGCTTTTGATCTTCAACATTCACTCTCATCATGACCCACCTCAATCTCGCCTGACATAAGTTTTGGAAGGAGTCGGTCTCTGGCTTCTGACAGATTTCTAATCTGATAATTAATGCTTTCAATCTTCTTATACATAGGCGCCGTCATCTCACCATATTGACAAACTATAGTTTTTGTTGGTACTACCATTTGTAAAGTGCTTATTGAATTATTTGTAAGTTGAGGTTGTGCCGATCCTGTACATATAGTTTTAAAATCTGTAGCCTTCATAAGCTGATGTATAAACACAAACGGCATGTCTTCATCAACAGGCGTTACAACAAATGAATTATTAGTCACAAAGGATTCCCTATCATATGTCCTTAATACATCTCCGCTTCCATTCCCTCGACTGGTAATTAACACCTTATAATCATCACAGTTCTTTTCACTATAGTAACCGATAATTCCGTTAGCCCCATATACCGGATATTTTCCCGCAGAAGAAATCTTGGATGTAGGAAGAGTCTTTCCATACTTTATCGAAAAAACATCATCTATAGGTTGCTCTCTCCATCCTTTTGGAATGCCATCAACGATTTCTACATCTTCATGTCCCGGAAATCGAAAATCCACAAACCATTCCTTATATAGTCTCTGTGCCGCTTCCTCCAGCAATTTTATTTGTTTCTGATTGTTCTCAATTAAATCATCGTAAGTAGCAAGGGTATCTCCAATCTTGCTCTGTATCAGTTTGTCAGGAACATCTATCTCCATATTCCGGAGAGCTGTCAAGCTTACCGTTCTCTGTGCTGCACCTATCGCCGCTGCATCAGCTTTGGCATAAAAATCCTTCGTGAGCATCGTATAAAACAAGAATCTTGGAACAATTTTCTCATTATCAGGTCGAAGAATTGCTATATGCCTTTGAAAAACAAAAGCCTTATCTTCTTTCATAAAAACGGGGATCCCGAAAGAACCAACTACTGAATAAAGTATGTCGTCCTTTCTTGCTTTTCTTTTTTCATCAAGCTTATCGTAATAGTCCTGAGGAACAAATAATGTGTCACTAAAATCAAACTGATTGGTTGATGTCATGTTAGATATCGTAACAAAAGGAATTCCCGCCTCCGCTTTTGGCGGTGGCTGATGGTCCCCATCTGCAATGGAACTACAACATTCCGATAATTTTATTTTTTTCCATTCACTCATAGCCCCATCTCCTTCATATTCTGTGAGATGGTATCCATCAGTCGATTGCTCTCATCCTGAAGCTTCAGTAACTCATTATGAATCTCACCCATGCGCTCATGGAAATCAACACCGTCATCCTCGATCGGAGCAACACCAACATATGCTCCTGGAGTCAGTGACCAACCTTTCTCTTCTATAGAAATTGTGCCGTCTTCTTCAGGTTTGTTTTCTTCTGTTGTATAAGCGATCTTACAAAGGCCCGGAATATCCTGATACTCTCCATCACCGAATTTGCTGTAAAGCCATACGGCCTCTTTGGCTATCGTAAGCTGTTCCTCCTGTTCAGCAATCTTCTCATCAAACCCAGCCTGGATCCTTTTCTTGTCCTTCTTTGCAGCAGAGTCTGCAGCAGACTTAGCCTCACTTCTCAGTTCTTTAATGCAATCTTCCTGAGCATGAAGGATCTCTTCAAAATCACCTTCTCCCAGAAAAGAATGGTATTCCTCAATAAGCTGCTGGTACTTGTCAATTTCTCCACGATACAGCCACACAATGGCATTCATGTTTTTCAGCTGCCATTCGCTCCATTCATTAAGGGTACGATCTACGACAGTGAAATAATTCCTGGCATCGATAAATAGCACCTTGTCTTTAAGGTCTTCTGCCTTTCCCTTGTCGAAAAACCACAAACTGCAAGGCAGGCTCTTGGTGTAGAAGAAATTATTACCAACGCTGATCATTACATCCACATGACCAGTTTTGACCAGCTGTTCTCTGATATCCTTATCTTTTCCCTGGCTGTCTGTTGCTGAAGAAGCCATAACAAAACCGGCTCTTCCGGTCTCGTTGAGATAGGCATAGAAATAAGAGATCCACAAATAGTTTGCGTTGCCGATCTCATTTGCTTTGTTCACGCCCGGCAATCCGAATGGTAATCTTCCAGCATTCTGGGCAGCCTCCGCTTTTACCTTGTCCACATTGAATGGCGGATTTGCCATCACATAATCACAACATCCTACAAGATTATGGGCATCATTATAGAAAGTGTTGGCTTCATTTCCAGACTTGATCACACCGGTCAGTCCATGAACCGCCATATTCATAAGACAGAGCTGAGCATTGTACTCAACCTTCTCCTGGCCATAGAATGTCATTGCCTTATTGGCAGACATTCCTTTACTGCCCACAAAATCGCCGGACTGTACGAACATACCGCCGCTGCCGCAGGCAATATCCGCTAAGACACCCGAAGTCGGTTCCAGAATATTGACAATCATTTTTACCAGTGACTTCGGTGTAAAGAACACGCCGTCATCAGAAGCTACTGCCGGAGCAAACTTGCTGAGGAAGTATTCATAGATACGTCCAATTACATCGCCGCCCACATCATCAAGAGCATTATTGTTAAAGATACGCAATAACTCTGCCAGCAGATCATCAGCAAAATTGGTATATTCTTTCGGAAGAACGCCAGCCAACTGTTCAGACTGAGCCTCAACCAGCTCCATCGCATGGTTCACGACCTCTCCCAGACTGTTCATCTGCTGCCCGTTTTCAGCAACGATATTCGCAGTCTTGATATCCTCCGGCAAATTTACAAGGTATGAATACTGCGCTTCTTTCGGAAGATACAAAGCACTCTTCTCAGCAAAATCAGAGGCTTCTACAGGCATCACGCGACCATTCCTGACCGGTCTGTCCTTCAGGATTTCTTCTTCAACCTTCTTAAATCTGCTATATGCATATCTCAAGAACAGCAAACCCAATACCGGCATACAGTACTGCTGAGAAGTCAGCTTGGATCCCTGGCGTAATAGATCCGCTGCTTCCCAAAAGTCTGCCTCCAATTTTTTTATGCTCTTGTTGTCCATTATCTTTCCTCCACGGTTAATATGCCAGACATACACACTCCGACATTTTGATTTTACATTATTAGATGTCCTATAATCCGTACTCTTCATTCCTTCTTTTCATCTTCATCCGGAACAATTTCCATAATGTTACTGACATCACAATTAAGCGCAGTACAGATTTTTGCAATAATTTCCGTATTAACATTCTCGTTTTTTCCAAGTTTAGTTATGGAAGCTGAACTGACTCCGGCTAATTGCTGTAAATCTTTTTTCTTCATATCTCTATCAATTAATAACTTCCATAACTTTTTGTAACTGATAATCATATATAAAAACCTCCAACTTTGCTCCTACATATTTATCTGTGAAAAAGCATATCTTATCTGCTAAACATAATCTATCTTGTATCAATTTAAGCTTCATGGCTTATTATACTACTATTGACTTCATTTTTCAAGATTTTCTCTTGCTTTCGCTTGATTTTTGCTGATTTCTGTTGAATTCTATAGTAGAATTCTAAAATAATTCTTATATATAATTTTAAATAATTTTAAATATATTATTGACCTATAATATTGCCAAATTCACAATCTACTTTTGGGAATAAGCCACCATCCAAAAGAGATGTCTATATATCTTCACTTATAAAACCATGTCATTTGGGTGCAACATTGCATCCACGCTATTTTTAAAAATCTTCCTATTATCATTTAAATATTTTGTATTTATTGCCTCAGATAATACTTTCAACCGATACTGCCAGATACGCACTTTGTTCGACAGGGTCGAAAAAGTGCATCCGGTTAGTGGGCTTCGCCCCCAAAAACCCCTGAAAATCATAAAATTATGACTTGGGTGCATAGTTGCACCCAAAAAAAGGGTATTTGGGTGCATGATGGGTGCATAATCGGGCGATTTGGATGCACTTTGCACTCATATTTTTTTGAAATTTTTTCTTGAAATTTTTCGTGGGTGCAACCTTGCACCCAGATTCAGAGGTTTTGGGTGCATAGTGGGTGCAAAAATCGGGGTTTTGGGTGCAACAATGCACCCAATTCATTTTTTTGAAAATTCGTTAATACATGATGGGTGCAACCTTGCACCAAAATATAAGAATTATACACCCAAAGTCTATTTTTTTTCCTTCTTTTTTCGCCACTCTGATATGGTGGTTTTTTCGGTGCTTATTGTGTTTCCCTTTATCCTCACGCCCTGATATGATATGTATGTCGAACAAAAATCGGGATATTTTTATCCAACATCATTTTGGAGAGAGGGGCTGATATCATGCGAAAAACTGAATATGATCCGCAGGCTATCAAGTCAATCTCTGCCTTTGATTCTCATAAGAAGCAGTTGATAGCTCTCCTTCAAAATGATATAATAGGTCATAACATGGAAGAGTCCTCAGATGATACCATGAATAATTTATCCAAGAAAATGAAACAACACATAATTGAGGAGGTGCACGACCACAAGATATACGAGTCCACAACGGATAACGGAAGAAAGGTCTGGTACACCTATGTCCATGATGAAACTAAGCCAAAGAACCGAAGGCTTATGAAGCGTGCCACATATGAGAGTCTCTGTGACGGTCTTGTGGATTACTACAGAGAGGTCGGTCGCATGAATCTTACCATGAATGACCTTTTTAACGAATGGATCCTCTTCCGCAGAGATGAGACTCCGGCAAAGGCGGGAACAGTAAGGAAGAACTATTCTGATTGGAATAAGTTCTGCAAACGCTTTGTTGTTGACAGAAAACAGTTCGGACATTATAAGGTATGTGATGTGACCACGAAGCTGCTCTACAAATATTTTAGAGCACTTACAAAGGACAGGGAACACACGAGAAAAGCCGTGTCGAATATCCGTTGCCTGCTCTCCGGAATGATGGCATATGCAGTAGAGAAAAACATCATCCAGACTAATCCCGTAAGGGAAGTGAGTCTGAATCAGCTTACCTTCAAGCCCGTACAGGACGCAAGAGATAATGTGTTTACGGAGGATGAGGCACAGAAGCTGCTTAACCACCTTAAAACCATTGATGATGATCCATATGCTTTGGCAATCCGATTAGACTTCAATCTCTTTATCCGTGTAGGAGAACTGACAGGACTTAAATGGGAGGATGTAGACATTGACAAAAGAACCATTTACATCTGCCATCAGGTTACATACGAGCCGGAACTGAATGATAACCTGACTTTTACTGAAAAGCGGATGACCACAGAAGGCTATTTAAAAGGTTGTACTTCACAGGGTTACCGACATGAATATCTGACGGATGAAGCAATCGAGATTCTGAAACTGGCTCGCAAGCTTAATCCTGATGGAGAATATGTTTTTATGAATCGAAATCGCCCTATGATAACAACTACTTTCAACAAGCGGCTCAAAAAATACTGTAGCGAGGCAGGCATACCTTATCGAAGCAGCCATAAGATAAGATTCTATGCGGCGTCCACGGCATACAACGGTGAAAATCTGACCGCTATCAGCCGTATGATGGGGCATAGCAACACCGCCACAACACTTCATTATCTCAGGGACACAATACAAGATGAGGACTATTCGGCTATATTTGCCAATTTAGGAACGAAAGATGTATAGCCACAATTAAAATTCAAAAGATATGCTCAACTTATCAGATGCAAAACAAAAACAAATGTAACATCCTTTCTGACAAGTTACCATATCAAAAGAGAAAAACCAGCAAAACCAAGGTGTAAAGCCACTTTCAAAAGACGGTTTGCACCGGTTTGCACAACCGTACAAAAATGAAAAGTGCTACAAACAGCATAACTACGCTATTTACAGCACTTAACTAACAACGGAGAAGGAGGGATTTGAACCCTCGCGCCGCGCGAACGACCTACACCCTTAGCAGGGGCGCCTCTTCAGCCACTTGAGTACTTCTCCTTGCCTGAATAAAATAAAATATTCAATTAACTGATAAACATTCTAATCAGCCTGCGCTTAAATTTATTGCGCTTGATTATCTTATCAAATCAGGTATCTTTTGTCAATAGTAATTTATTCATTATTCCCATTTTATACGATATGAACCTGAGGAAGTTTTAGTCTTACTCTCAACTTTCAGATAATAAGTTCCCACCGGGAACTCTGCTGTTGTACCAAATGTTTTAACCGGATATTCCATTTTATATTTTTTCTTATATACCGCAGTTGTCTCTCCATCAATTACAATTGGATTTTTATTAATCTTCTTACCATTTGAATTGCATATATATAATTGAAGATTCTTACCGTTATTCTGAATCATACGTGATTCAACGGTAAAGCTGACTTTCTGTTTTTTTGAAATATTTACTTTATACCATGACACTGTTGTTTTACCGGCAGGAACAAATGTCTCCACATATTTTCCTTTAGATAACTTTCTGGCACTTCCCTTAGATCCACCGTTTTTTGTTCCTATTGAGCGTATCTGATATTTTAATCCCTTTATTGATGTTACACCACTATTTGTTCCTTCTGTATTCCATATTTTCGCATATACAATCCTATTGCTTAACACACCAATACCTGCAAATGCATGTTCATTTACTGTATGTATACCTGATAACGCCTTCTTCTTGTTTTTATCTACAAAAGCAACATTTATTTCTTTATCGGTATTAAACATGAACTGCAAAATTCCTGCATAATTTGTTTTCATTTTGAAATATATCGCATTTTTTTCATCTATAAATGATGCATTGGTAAATAGATAATTATATTTCTTTGCATATTTCATTTGACCAATACTCATCATTTTGTATGAGATTGTATAAGTTACACCTTCTGTACCTTTAATTCTTAAAAAATACTTATTTCCTTTTTTTGCTTTATGATAAACCGTACCTTTATTAGGAACAATTATATCTGCAGCAATAATATTTCTTTCTGCATCACATATATCAAATAACAGTTCTTTGCTATCTGAAGTTTTAACAGTTATAGCAATATAGTCAGATGAAGAAGCGATAATCTCATAATAATTATATTCTTCCACACCTGCATATGAACCACTTATTTTTTTGCCGTTTTTCATACTATAATCTGCAGCACATACTTTGAAACAAGGTATAATCAATAATGCAAGTATCAATATCCAAAGTTTATTTTTCATAGTATATTGTCCCTTCTTCAATATTTTTTTTTAAAAGTAAAAGCTGCCATAATTATTTACAGCAACTTTTACCAATTAAAGAACTATTATATTATCTTAAATAAATTGTTATTGTTTTAACATTTGATGTTTTAAGCTCAGGTTTTGTTGATTTGAATTTCTTTTTCTTTACCTTAATTCCATTAGCTACTACATATACAGGATATGACTTACCAAGCTTCATACCTTTAACTGTATAAGAGTTTGATTTTGTAGTTCCCTGTTTTTTAAACTTGCTACCGCCATTATTTGACACATATACTGTATAACTCTTAGCTCCTTTTATCTTCTGCCATGTAATCTTACCTGTAGATCTTGAAGTTGCCTTAAGACTCTTAATGTTAGCTCTTGGTACAATTACCTTCTCAGCTGAGAACGCACTATATACTTTATTTCCAACCTCATCATATACATATGCACGTACTTTGTATTTAAATGCCTGCTTAGATAATTTTGCGTTCTTAACTATAAGATAAATTTTGTTTGCATCAGCTGTAAAATCGGTATCATATCCGTTATTAATAGTATTCTTATCAATAGTAGTTATTGTCTTACCCTTTACATTTGTGATAACTACTTCATAACCAAAATTCTGATCTACACCACATAACATGACGTTTGTATCAAATGTCCAGTCTAAGCCAAATTCATTTTTGTTACTCTGTCCGACAAATCCAAGTCCACTAGGTGTTGCAGGTGCAACTGCCGCTGATGATTTTACTGATGGTACTAATACAAATGCCATCAATAAAACAGTTAATAAAAGTTTAAATTGTCTTTTCATTCTTCTCTCTCCCTACTTAAATATTAATAGTTTTTAACATATACTCTGTTGGATATAACTTCATAACCAACTGCACCTTCTGGCATTCTTGTTCCATATGTTGTATCCACCTTTTTGCTTTTATAAAGAGATACAGATTCATTTGTTACTTTTAGAATCTGACCAGCTGCATCTTTAAAAACTATATCATTTGCAACATAAACATTTCCTTTACCATTATAATTGGTATTTGCACGCATCTTAATATAACCATTTTCTTCAAACTCAGATACATTGACATTCTTTGCATAATTCTTATATTTTGCATCTGGTGTACGTTTCCAACTTGGAACTGTTATCTGCGTCTTACTTAAATCAATACCTTTTTCATAAACAGTTATCTGACTATAAGATGTCTGTTTAGATCCTACATAAAATACTGAATCATTTTTCTGTGTTACAGGATTACCTGCTGCGTCACATAATGTAACATTAAGATCAATCCAATCAAAATAACCACCTGAGTTATTCTTAACAGAAACCATTAGATTACCATCTGCTATAGGAGTAAATGCTATTTCAAATGGATTCTTTTTAACTGTAACATTATAAACCAATGTTCCTCTTGTAGTTTTAATAGTTATCTTTGACTTTCCCGCTTTTTTTGCTGTTAAAAGAGCATCTCCGCTCTTTTTCTTAGCTGCACAAACTTTTTTCTTACTTGACTTTACACTTTTCATTTTTCCGCCGATAGTGTAAATGTTGATTTTTTCACCTACAAACAATGTTAATTTTTTTGTTTTTGTTGCTGCTGAAGCTGTTGTAGTTATAGTACATAAAGCAACTGCAATTACTAAAACAGCTACTAGTGACAAAATAGCTTTTTTTAATGTTTTCATTTCTTTTTTCTCCTCTTCTTAAAAAAATGTACAAGTAAATAATTAAGTCCTACTTAGTAAAACATATTTTCTTCACAAATTCAACAGTTATTTTTATGAAATATTACTATTTTTCAACTTCTTTTGCAAGAAATTGTTCTACTGCTGTCTCATACAGGTTATTTCCTTTGCTGTCAATAACGACAATTACAGGAAAATCTTCTACTTCCATTTTTCTGATTGCCTCAGTTCCAAGATCATCATAAGCAATAACTTCTGATTTTTTGATACATTTTGAAAGTAATGCACCTGCGCCTCCGACTGCTGCAAAGTAAACACATTTATTTCTAACTATTGCATCAATAACCTCTTTTGAGCGTTTACCCTTTCCTATCATACCGCTTAATCCACTGTCTAGCAGTCTTGGTGTATATTTATCCATACGACTTGCAGTTGTAGGACCTGCTGAACCGATTACCTGTCCCTCTCTTGCAGGTGTTGGTCCAAGATAATATATCACATTATCTTTTATATCAAACGGAAGCTTCTCTCCTTTTTCCATTGTCTCATACATTCTCTTGTGAGCTGCATCTCTTGCAGAATAAATGGTACCGCTGATATATACATAATCTCCTGAATGTAATTTGATCAATTCTTCTTTACTTAAAGGTGTCGTAATCTTAATATCCATAGTGTATCTCCTAATTTATAGTGTTCTTTTTACATGTCGATTCACGTGACAACACATGTTGACCGCAACAGGTAATCCCGCAATATGTGTTGCATAAGTTTCGATGTTGACCGCAAGTGCTGTAGTTCTACCTCCAAGTCCTCCGGGTCCTATTCCTAAATGATTTATTTTATCAAGAACTTCATCTTCAATTTCTTTGATATGAGGAAGCTTTGAACTCTCATTTACATTTCTGGTAAGTGCTTTCTTGGCAAGTTTGGCACATAGCTCAAAATCACCACCTATACCTACACCTACAACCAAAGGTGGGCAGGCATTAGGTCCTGCCTCCGAAACTGCCTGAAGAATTGCATTTTTAACTCCTTCTTCGCCATCAGCAGGTTTTAACATATATAGCTTACTCATATTCTCAGAACCAAATCCCTTTGGAGCTATAAGAATCTCTAATTTATCACCCGGAACAATATCGTAGTGAATTATTGCCGGTGTATTATCCTTTGTATTTTCCCGTAAAAGAGGATCTTTAACAACTGATTTTCTTAAATATCCGTCGGTATAACCCTGACGAACTCCCTCATTGATTGCATCTGTTAAACTCATTCCTTCTATGTGAAGATCTTGTCCAACATTTACAAAAAATACAGCCATTCCTGTATCCTGACATATTGGAATTTTGTCCTCTTTGGCTATCTGCATGTTCTGTTCAAGCTGCCCTAAAATCTGACGTGCAAGATTACCTGTCTCATTTTCTAAACCATTATGTATAGCTTCCGTCATATCCGGTGCCAGTTGCAAATTTGCTTCTATGCACATTTCCCTTACGTTTTTAATAATCTCATCTGTATGGAGACTTCTCATCTTCTCATCTCTCCTTGTATTATGTTATATTTTATTCTCCCACTCCTCAATTAATTCCAGACAGACATCAACATCAATATTTGCTACTGCAACTTTCATTTTTTCAAGGTATTCTGCCTGATTTTCAGGATAGGTATAGGCATCTAAATCATTACATAGATCTTCCATAGCATCCATATCTAAATTATCCAATGCCTCTTTCATTCTGGATAAGTTCTCTAATAATTCATTTTTATCAATAGGTAGCTTATCATTTTTACTTTCTTCCTTCTCTTCAAAATACGGGGCAAATATAGGTTCATAAGCTCTGTATTTTTCGAGACATTCCATATTGTGCTCGATTATATAATTGATATTTCCTTCTTTTCCTGCTCTTTCAAGTTCAAGAGCCATGTTTGAAAGATCTCCTGCACCAATCTGTTTTGAAGCACTTTTTAAAGCATGAACTTCTATGGTATATGCCTGCCAGTCGTGTTCATTAAAATATTTTTGTATTGTATCAGCTTTACTTTGTATCACTCTGTAATACTCTTTAAGAACACTCCAGAATAACTTCTCAGAACCTAAAAGCCTTATAGCTGCATCAGTATCCAAATCATACAATTCTATTGTATTGGCAGGTTGATTAACTATCTCATGCTGTAATTGCCTTATTTCTTTTTCTATTTCTATCTGTTTCTTTTGTTCTTCCGTTAATGTTACTATCTTATCTGTCGGAAGCCAGTGTTTTACCTTGGTAAGCAATGTTCTGACTTCTATAGGTTTTGGAATAAAATCATTCATTCCAGCTTTTAAGAACATTTCTCTTACATTGCCAATTGCATTAGCTGTAAGAGCAATTATCGGAACATCCGCATATTCTTCTCTCGTTTCACGGATTATCTTAGTCGCAGCTATTCCGTCCATCTCCGGCATCATATGATCCATAAATACAATATCATATCTTTTTTCTTTAGTTTTTTCTATTGCCTCTTTTCCGCTCACTGCTGTATCTATATTAAGATTAAGCGGCTCTAATAATCCTTCTGCTACGGTTATATTAACTGCATTATCATCCACAATTAATACCCAGGCCTCAGGAGCGGTAAAGTCTATATCCTCACCTTTTTCTCCACTTCCGGCAAATGATATCTTCTCGCGGTTATATATCATTGATAAATTCATTGCAGACAACGGTTTTTTTATGACAAACATATTTGAAAGACTCTGTTTTGTATCTGTAATAAAATCTGTAACCAGAATAGCCGTAACATTTGGATGTTCTTTAATAAATTTTTTGCGTTTAAATGTTATTCTTTCCTTTTCAAAGAACAGGAATATTTTTGAATCACCGTTTTCTTTCTTTATATCTGCATATAATTCCTCAAGTTCCATATCTCTTGGAAGGTCTATAACCTTAACTCCTAGCCTTTCGGAATCCCTTACAAATGTCTGTTTTAATATCCTGTTACCAAACATATTGACTGCAATTACTTTTTCAGGCTCTTTCACAATCATTGCATTTGTGGAATCTACGATCATTTGAGGTATTGTAAAGGTAAATGTTGTACCTTTTTCATATTCACTCTCAACACTTAGGGTTCCATGCATTAATTTTAAAAGATTCTGACAAATCGCCAGTCCAAGACCCGTGCCTTCTACTTCTCGATTTCTTGTACTGTCAACCTGGTGAAATGATTCAAAGATTTTATTAATATCTTCTTTTTTAATTCCTATACCGGTATCTGATACCGAAACTTTCATTGTTCCGTTAGCATCTCCCTGCCGGTCAAAGGTTACGATTATTTTTATTACACCTGTCTTTGTGAATTTAATTGCATTATTTGTAAGATTTATAAGAATCTGACGAATACGAATATTGTCACCAAATAATAAATTAGGTACATCAGGCATAATATCAAGATCAAGTTCTACATCTTTATCCACTAATCTTGTCATCGATATATTCGTGACATCATTTAATACTGACATTAAATCGTATTCAATTGGAATAATATCCATTTTTCCGGATTCAATTTTAGAAAAATCGAGAATATCATTAATTATGGCAAGAAGTGCTCTTCCTGCAGATTTGATTTGAATAATATAATCCCTTGCAGAATTAGGTATATCCTCTCTTAAAGCCATCTCAGCCATACCAATAACTGCATTCATTGGTGTTCTTATCTCATGACTCATATTAGCAAGGAAATCCGTTTTCATTTTTGCTGCACGCTCAATTTCAACAGCCGCAGTCAAGGCATTATATTTACCTATTGCCATATCCGAAAGAACATTGGCTATGGTATATAAGAATTCTGTAGCTTTATCTATTTGTTTTTTTTCAATAATTTGGACTTTATCTAAAGCAGCCCAATACTCATCAAAATCAACTCCAATTTCATCTGCAATACACTTTATCTTAGCCGGGTCGGGTTTTTCAGTTAAAACCTGTCCGGCAATAAAACTACCAATCATTTTATCATTTGCCATAATTGGAGCTGCAAAATCAATAAGTCCCGAATGACAATAATAGGATGTTGGTTTTCCTGTTGTATGTGTTTTAATTGCACCTGATTTGTCGCATTCTTCACATCTTTTACATCCTATTACTGATTTACGGGTATAGTTCATACAATATTCAGTAAAATTAGATCCCTTTGTTACAGGTTTTCCCTCTGCATCAGTAGTAAGGGCTGCCATTCCAACCATATTTGAAAAAGCATCCTGTATTTTCTGTAAGATAGATTGGTCTATTAAATCAGTTATATATAATTCATCCATTATATTTTCACCTCTTAATTCTATCCTATCAATGCATCGATCTTATCAAGTAAATTTGCTCTGTCTATTGGTTTTAGTAAATATCCCTGCGGTTTTAGTCTAATTACATTTACTATCTTGTCTTTTTCCGATAATCCTGTGAGAAAAACTATAGGAATATTTTCTTTTCCCTTCATCTGTCTGATATTTTTAAATACCTCTGAACCGTCTTCAATTGGCATTTCATAATCAAGAAGGATTAAATCCGTATCATGTTTTTCCAAAAACTTATAGGCCATCAAACCGCCTTTAGCTATTGAAACATCATATTTGTGATGTAAATGTTCCTTTATGAGTTTAAGCATCATCGGATCATCATCAATAGCTAATATATGTTTTCTTCTGATTTTTTCCTGTTCTGCTGCCTTGATACGTTCAGCTCTTTCTTCAGCACGCTCAATTGCATCCATATGATCAGTTAATTGCCTGTTGATCATTTCTGTAGTGAGGGGTTTTTTAAGCACGAGATCAGGAGCGCGATCTGATTGTGCAATATATGTATTACAGTCTTCTTCTGTACCTATAATTACAAATTCCGCTCCCTGACCTGCTGTTTTTATAATAACTTTATTAACTGTAGACATTTCTTCTTTATATTCGTTATAAAGACAATATACTACAACGTCAGGATCTAACACCTCAATATGTCTTTTTAAATCCTCAAATCTTGTTGAGGATGTGTATAACTCATAACTTTCCCATAAAAAGTTAAAAAAAGTATCAATTATCGGTGTATTTTTCCCTATTAATAATGCCCTATATGCCATTAAAATATCCCCCTGACTACATTAATTATTGCTCATTTTTTTCATTTTCCTTCTTTTCTTCATTTTCAAGTTCTTTTTCAAATTCTGCAATAGAATCTTCAGGAGATTTATCTCTAACTTTGGCTATTGAAGCAACTGTAATATCTTTTGCCTCATCCATCTTCATCATCTTGACTCCTGATGTTATTCTGCCAAGCTGTGATATAGAACTACACTCCATTCTTATTACAATTCCCTCTGATGATATGAGCATAATCTCATTGTCATCATTTACAGCCTTCATTCCGACTACATTACCTGTTTTAGAATTGATCTTGTAGCATTTAACACCCTTACCACCACGACGCTGAGGTGTAAATTCTTCCATATCAGTTCTCTTTCCAAGACCTTTTTCGGAAACTATAAGAAGATCTGTACCCTGCGTATCAAGCTGCATTCCTATTACTTCATCTCCAGAAATCAGATTCATACCAATAACACCCATAGAAGTTCTACCTGTACTTCTTACATCAGTTTCATTAAATCTGATACACATACCAAGCTTTGTAACTAGGAATATATCTTTTGTGTTATCTGTAATCTTAACCTGAATCAGTTCATCGCCATCTTTAAGTGTAATAGCTGCAAGTCCGGTTTTTCTGACATTAGAATATTCTGATAACTTTGTTTTCTTAACAATACCGTTCTTTGTTGACATGAACAGATATTTCTCATCATCATAATTTTTAACAGCTACAGCTGCGGTTATATGTTCACCCGGATTAAGCTGCAATAGATTGACTATATTAGTACCTCTTGAAGTTCTTGAAGATTCCGGAATTTCATAACCTTTCATACGATATACTTTACCACTGTTAGTAAAGAACAGTATAAAGTGGTGTGTTGTTGTCATAAACAATGTCTCGATGAAGTCATCATCAATTGTTGACATTCCCTTAACACCTTTTCCACCACGATGCTGTGAACGGAAATTATCAACTGTCATACGCTTGATATATCCAAGTTTTGTCATTGTAATAACAGTATTCTCTTTCTTTATAAGGTCTTCGATAGTAATATCATCATCATCAAATCCTATCTTTGTTCTTCTGTCATCACCATATTTTGTTGCAATAATAAGAATCTCTTCTCTGATTACACCAAGAAGTTTTTTCTCATCAGCAAGAATAGCTTTTAATTCTGCTATCTTTTCCATAAGTTCTCTGTACTCTGCTTCAAGTTTTTCTCTTTCCAAACCTGTAAGAGCACGAAGTCTCATATCAACTATAGCCTGTGCCTGAGCTTCAGACAGTTTAAATTCAGTCATTAAACCTTCTTTCGCTTCAGCAACATTCTTAGAACCTCTGATTATTTCGATAACTCTGTCAATATTATCAAGAGCAATAAGTAATCCCTGTAAAATATGTGCACGTTCTTCTGCTTTTTTCAGATCAAACTGTGTTCTTCTTGTAACAACTTCTTTCTGATGATCAAGATAATACTTAAGCATTTCAAGAAGATTAAGTACCTTAGGTTCTCCATTTACAAGAGCAAGCATTATAACGCCGAAACTGTCCTGTAACTGTGTATGCTTATATAACTGATTAAGGATGACATTAGCATTTGTATCACGCTTTAATTCTATTGCTATTCTCATACCTTCTCTTGATGATTCATCACGAAGTTCAGTTATTCCCTCTATCTTCTTTTCTTTTACAAGATTAGCTATATTCTGGATAAGTCTTGCCTTATTAACCATATAAGGAAGTTCTGTTACAACTATTCTCTGTTTACCGTTAGGCATAGGTTCAATATCTGTAACCGAACGGATTTTTATCTTACCTCTTCCTGTTCTGTAAGCATCCTCTATTCCCTGGTGACCAAGAATTGTAGCACCTGTAGGAAAATCCGGACCCTTTACAATCTCAAGTATTTCGTCTATTTCTGTTTCTCTATCTTCTAATACCTGATTATCAATAATTTTAACTACTGCATCTATAATCTCTCTAAGGTTATGTGGAGGGATATTGGTAGCCATACCTACGGCAATACCTCCTGTTCCATTAACAAGCAGATTAGGATAACGCGATGGAAGTACAACAGGCTCTTTTTCTGTCTCATCAAAGTTTGGTGCAAAATCAACTGTATCTTTATTGATATCAGCTAACATTTCCATAGAAATCTTTGAAAGTCTGGCCTCTGTGTATCGCATCGCAGCAGCCCCATCACCATCGACTGAACCAAAATTACC
This sequence comes from uncultured Lachnospiraceae bacterium, assembly GCA_902793335.1. GTDB lineage: Bacteria > Bacillota > Clostridia > Lachnospirales > Lachnospiraceae > CAG-590. The sequence goes on along the minus strand of CADBCZ010000034.1, from coordinate 4,153 downwards.
ATGTCCGTCAACTAAGGTGTATCTGGTATTCCACTCCTGAGCAAGCTTAACTAAAGCATCATAAATTGAAGTATCACCATGAGGATGATATTTACCCATTGTATCACCGACGATACGCGCACATTTACGATGTGGCTTATCAGGACCATTATTAAGCTCTATCATGGAATATAGTATTCTTCTTTGTACAGGTTTAAGACCGTCCCTTATATCCGGAAGAGCACGAGAAGTTATTACACTCATTGCATAATCAATATAATAACTTTGCATAGTCTTCTTAAGATCGACCTCATTTACTTTATCAAATATATTGTCATCCATTATATACTCCTATTCAAAAATAAGTTTATATATTAATTTAATTAATTTTACTGTTTATTTCCTCTAAAACTTTAAGCATTTCATACTGAATAACATCATTAAATGATATTTCATGTTTTTCAGCAAATTTCTTGTATGCTTCTATTTCGAGGTTTTGTGTGTTATCGCTTGACTGAAGTACTCTTAAAAGTGGATTATTAATATCTGCCATATTACTACTCTCCTTTTTATACGTCCAGATTCTTAACAAACTTTGCATTTTCTTCAATAAACTCACGTCTAGGTTCAACCTTATCACCCATAAGTGTATTAAATACAAGGTCAACCTCTGACTCATTGTCATCTTCAATTCCTACACGAAGAAGAATTCTTTTTTCAGGATCCATTGTTGTATCCCAAAGCTGCTCTGCATCCATCTCTCCAAGTCCTTTGTAACGCTGAATCTTATTATTCTGATCACGTCCAACTTCCTGAAGAATTGAATCAAGTTCTTCATCACTGTATGCATACCACGTTTTCTTATTCTTCTCTAGTTTATAGAGAGGAGGCTGTGCCAGATAAACATGTCCTTCTCTTATAAGATCCGGCATGAATCTGTAGAAAAATGTTAACATTAAAGTTGCAATGTGAGCACCATCCACGTCGGCATCAGTCATAATTATTATCTTGTGATAACGAAGCTTCGAAATATCAAAATTCTCATGAATACCTGTACCAAATGCAGTAATCATTGCTTTGATTTCTTCATTACCAAGAATTCTATCAATACGAGCCTTTTCAACATTAAGTATCTTACCTCTAAGAGGAAGAATTGCCTGAGTTGCACGGGAACGGGCAGTTTTTGCTGATCCTCCCGCTGAATCTCCCTCAACTATATATATTTCGCAATTTTCAGGATTCTTATCTGAACAATCAGCAAGTTTTCCCGGAAGCGCCATTGAATCATTTAGATTAGATTTTCTGGCAACATCTCTCGCTTTTCTTGCTGCAATTCTTGCTCTCTGTGCCTGAATTGCCTTATTAACTATTATTTTTGCAATCTTAGGATTAAGCTCTAAGAATATCGTAAGTTGTTCGTTAACAACCGAATCTACTGCTGTTCTGGCCTCAGAATTACCAAGCTTAATCTTAGTCTGACTCTCAAACTGAGGATCAGCTACTTTTATACTTACTATAGCTGCAAGTCCTTCACGAAGATCATCTCCTGACAAATTATCTTCGTTATCTTTTAACATTTTATTATTTCTGGCATAATCATTAAATACTTTAGTAATAGCAGAACGAAAACCTGTAAGATGAGTACCACCTTCAACAGTACCTATGTTATTAACGAAAGTAAATACCGATTCACTGTAAGAGCTGTTATGCTGCATTGCAACTTCAACTACAACTCCATCTTTTTCACCCTCACAATAAATAATCTTATCATATAAAGGATCTTTGTGACGGTTAACATACTCTACAAACTCCTTGATACCACCTTCATAATGGAATTCTCTTTCTTTTTCACGTCCTGCACGCTTGTCACTTAAAGTAATTTTAAGTCCTTTTGTAAGAAATGCCATTTCACGCAATCTTGTACGGAGTGTATCAAAATCAAAGTTAAGAGTCTCAAATATAGTATCATCCGGCATAAATGTTACCATAGTTCCTCTTTTTCTTGTATTACCTATAATTTCAAGAGGATGTATTATTTTACCCTTTTCATAACGCTGCTTATGTATTTTTCCATCACGATATATCTCAACTTCAAGCCATTCAGAAAGTGCATTAACAACTGAAGCACCAACACCATGAAGACCACCGGCAACCTTATATCCTCCACCGCCGAACTTACCTCCGGCATGAAGCATTGTAAATACTACATCTACAGCTGGAATACCTGCTTTTTCCTGAATACCTGTAGGAATACCACGTCCATTATCAACTACTGTAACTGAACCGTCTTTGTTAACAGTAACTGTAATTTCTGTACAATATCCGGCTAACGCTTCATCTACAGCATTATCTACAATCTCATATACCAGGTGATGCAAACCCTTTTCTGATGTTGTTCCTATATACATACCGGGTCTTTTACGAACAGCTTCCAATCCTTCTAGAATCTGAATCTGATCGGCACCATATTCCTGTTCTACCTTACTACCCATTTCTTTCCTCCTGTTACATTTGAAACTTAATTATTTTGTTATTATTGGCTTTCCGTTTTCATCAAGAAGAGGTGTTAAACCACCTGCATAACCTGATTTCATCCATAGATAATTTACACCTGTTTCCTTATCTACTACTATCTGTATTTCACCTGTAGATTTTAACTGACTTCCTTCTTTTTCAATTACCTCAAATCTTGTTTCTTTGCTCATTTATATACCTCTTTTCTTAAATATTCATTTCTTTAATACTACCATTAATCACTTCATAAATTTTGTCTATGGTTAATCTTGATTTGATAAAATCATCATATCCGGTACAGGTTACAACAGTCTGTATATCCTTGATACTTTCAAGTAGATAATTTCTTCTGTTAGAATCCAACTCACTCATAACATCATCGAGTAATAATACAGGTGTATCATTAATTATTGATTTAACCAACTCTATTTCTGCCAGTTTGAGCGAAAGAGCAGCTGTTCTTTGTTGACCCTGTGAACCATAAGTTCTAACATCTATTCCATTGATATAAAAACACATATCATCTCTGTGAGGACCGGTCTGGGTAGATTGATATCTCATATCAATATCCCTCTTTTTTTGAAGTACCTTTTCATAATCTTCTATTGATACGTTCTTTTCATATTTAATTTCTATTTTTTCTCTTCCACCTGTTAAATGATCATGAATAACCTTAACTATTTCATTGAGTCTGTCTATAAAATGTTGTCTCTCTTTAATAACTTCAGTACCATACTGAATAATATAATCATCCCATATATCTAATGTATCTTTCAACTTGTTGTCAGATACAATCTGTTTTAATAAAGTATTTCTCTGTTCAAGAGCTTTATTATAGTTAATATAATTATAAAAATATAATTTATTGAGCTGACAAAGTTCAAGATTCATGAATCTTCTTCTCTGTGAAGGTCCATTTTTTATAATGGATAAATCCTCAGGTGAGAAAAAAATCATATTAATAAGACCAAGCAATTCACCGCTTTTTTTTATACTGATACCATCTATCGCTATATACTTGTTCTTATTTTTTCTAAGATGAACATCTATTTTATGACCAATATCATTTTTTGTAGTCTTAAGTCTTATATGAGCTTCTTCTTCGTCGAACTTAATTATATCCTTGTCCTTACTTCCTCTATGAGACTTTGTAGTCCCCGCTATATATAAAGCCTCTAATATGTTGGTTTTTCCCTGTGCATTATCACCGTATAAAATCGTAATACCCGGATCAAAGGAAATATTTAAATTTTCATAATTTCTATATTTTGAAAGTTCTAACGAATCAATAAACATATTTACATCCTAATTTTGTTGTCAATAAAACAAAATATTATAACTATTTAACTATCTTAATCTTGTTTTCTTCAAATTCAACTATCATTCCATCATATAGCTTTCTTCTGTATCTATACTCTTTCTCTCCATCAACCTTTACAAGACCTTGGTCTATTATATCCTTGGCCATTGCTCCGGACTCTACAAGATTAAGTGCCTTTAAAAGCTGACTTAAATTAATAAATTCATCTTTTTCTCTAATTTTAAATTCTTCCATTCTTAACCTTGTATGATAATTAGGAAGTTAATTATCACACGTTCCTTTCTTTTTAATATCATGGTTAAATACAATTCAGATACTATGGACTTTTGATTTTTTCCT
>CADBCZ010000033.1 GCA_902793335.1 uncultured Lachnospiraceae bacterium | reverse complement strand
ACATCTTGCAAAGAACGGCGAAAACATCAAAGAACAGTTGAGGACAAGAAAGTATAAACCTCAACCAGTACGAAGAGTGGAGATACCAAAGCCTGATGGCGGTGTCAGAAACCTAGGAGTACCAACAGTAACAGACAGATTTATACAACAAGCCATAGCACAGGTTTTAACACCAATCTATGAGGAACAGTTCCATGACCACAGTTATGGATTCAGACCTAATAGATGTGCACAGCAAGCAATCCTAACAGCGCTTGATATGATGAATGACGGTAATGATTGGATTGTAGATATTGACTTGGAAAAGTTCTTTGACACAGTAAACCATGACAAGCTTATGACTATCATAGGTAGAACTATAAAAGATGGAGATGTTATTTCTATCGTTAGAAGATACCTAGTCAGCGGAATCATGTTTGATGATGAGTACGAGGACTCTATAGTGGGAACACCACAAGGAGGAAACCTCGCTTAACTTTGTAAGATACGCAGATGATTGTATCATCATGGTTGGTAGTGAAATGTCTGCTAATAGAGTCATGAGAAATATCTCTCGATTCATTGAGGAAAAACTAGGTCTCAAGGTCAACATGACCAAGAGTAAAGTGGATAAACCACAAGGACTTAAATATCTTGGATTCGGATTCTACTTTGATTCAAGAGCACATCAGTTTAAGGCAAAGCCGCATGCAAAATCAGTAGCAAAGTTTAAGAAGAGAATGAAAGAACTCACCAGCCGTAGTTGGGGCGTTAGCAACAGTTACAAGGTGGAAAAGCTCAATCAGCTCATCAGAGGTTGGATAAACTACTTCAAGATAGGTAGTATGAAAACACTTTGCAAGGAAATGGACTCAAGAATTCGTTTTAGATTGCGTATGTGTATTTGGAAACATTGGAAAACTCCACAGAATCGTATAAAGAATTTGTTGAAGCTTGGAGTTGATAAAGACACGGCTTGGATCAATGTTAGATTACTACACCGAAAGATGTGTTACTTGTTAAGTTGATTGAACCGCCGTATACGGAACCGTACGTACGGTGGTGTGAGAGGTCGGGAAAAATTTATTTAATTTTCCCTCCTACTCGATTATATATTACTCACGGCCGTCCCAGCAGTAAGTACACAGGTGTTCTTTCGGAATACCGACTGATTCTAACATATCGTCAAGTCTGTTATAGCGAAGAGATGTAAAGTTGAGTTCTTTTCTGATTTCCTCAAGCATCTGCTCGTATTTTGCTGATTCAGGATCGGCGTATTCTTTTAATACTTCATCAGATACATCCTCTGTACCTTCTAATCTGGCGATAACACGTCTGGTTATAAGATCCATTTCAGATGAGGAACGGGAGAAGTTTAAGTATTTGCAACCATAAAGAAGAGGTGGACAGGCAGGTCTTATATGTACTTCCTTTGCACCGCTTTGATATAAGAACTCTGTGGTTTCTCTAAGCTGTGTTCCTCGAACGATAGAATCGTCTATGAGAAGAATACTCTTATCCTTGATAAGATCATGGACAGGAAGTATCTTCATTTTGGCAATAAGATCACGCTTGCTCTGTATTGTAGGCATAAATGATCTTGGCCATGTTGGTGTATATTTGATAAATGGTCTTGAGAAAGGAATTCCTGATTCATTGGAATATCCGACTGCGTGAGCTGTTCCTGAGTCCGGAACGCCTGCAACGATATCGGGTTTGGCGTCGTCACGTTTGGCAAGACACGCACCACAGTTATATCTCATCTTCTCGACACTGATTCCTTCGTATGAGCTTGAAGGATATCCGTAATATACCCATAAGAATGTACAAATTTTCTTGTCTTTTCCCGGTTGAACCAAAGTTTTGACGCCATCTGTATCTACGACAACAATTTCACCCGGACCTAATTCTTTATAGTTCTCATATCCAAGGTTGCGATAGGCAAAGTCCTCGAAAGTGAGACAGAATGCATCTTTTTTCTTGCCGATTACAAGAGGGGTTCTTCCGTATCGGTCTCGGGCTCCATATATACCCTTAGGAGTAAGTACCATGAGTGTTAGTGAACCGTCTATTAGATTGAGGGCATAATTGATACCGTCGATTATATTCTCTTTCTGATTGATAATAGCTGCTACCAATTCTGTAGCATTGATATCTCCACCACTCATCTCTAAAAAGTGTGAGTTTCCGTTGTCAAATATCTGTTTGACAATCTCTTCTGTGTTGTTGATCTTACTTACGGTTGTGATGGCATAAGTGCCGTGATGTGATCTTACAATCAGTGGCTGAGGCTCGTAATCAGATATACATCCTATACCCATATTTCCTTCCATTTCACGTACATCCTTGTCAAATTTTGTACGGAATGGGGCATTCTCAATATTGTGAATAGCGCGGTTAAAACCGTTCTTGCCATATATAGCCATGCCGCCTCGTCTTGTTCCGAGATGTGAATGATAATCAGTTCCAAAAAACAGATCGAATACGCAATCTTCTTTAGCGACTACTCCAAAAAATCCGCCCATGATATTCTCCTTTATCTTGCTTAGATTATATGTAATAATAATAATACTAAATGAACAATTGCATACGGCAGTTGTTCACAACAGCGTCTATAGTATAACAATCGAAAACAGAACTTACAAGAGGTAAAATGAAAAAATGAATATTAATTATTCTTTGGAAGGCCATAGATTTATAAGTACAAGTCTGAAGGGGCTGTCGTTTTAATGATTAAAAAATGTTGTGGCGACACCTCTTTTTGTCTTGATAATTGTATAGATATTCATGAGTGTTCGTGATATACTTATAGCTACTAGAATATCATCAAGGAGTGGCGACATATGAATAGAATTAAAGAATACGATTACATTAATCGAATAATCAGATTTGTGGAAGTTGTAGCATTTTTAATAATATCAATTGTGGTGATAAAGAATGGGAGTATCACAACACATGCGATGAATGCAGTCACGGTGACAGATGCCAATAACACTACACAGACTACAGTCAATACAACCCAGCAACAAACTACAATTGATCCTGCTGTTCCGGCAAATACTGAAAATATTGTGATGTTGCCACCGGCTAATCTTACCTGTGAAGAAGGAAAAGCTTTTGTAAAACTTACATGGGGTGAGGTTGCAGGTGTAACTAAGTATTGTATATACAGAAAAGTAACGACAAATAAAGATGATTCGGATGAGGTTTTTGAGGAGATAGCAAGTACTAAGAAGTTGACCTACAAGGATAAGGCTGTAGAGAAAGGTAACTTATATGAGTACTATGTTGTTTCTGTGGGCGTGGATGAAACGAAAGTATCATCGCCGTCTAATGTGGCGCACTGCTTTTTAGAGCCGGACAGCTTTTTGGTTTCATCAATGGTAACCAAGAAGAATAAGATTAAACTTACATGGAAGGAAGTTCCCGCTGCACGCAAATATATCATTTACAGAGATAATTCAAAGGGCAAATATATTAAGTTTAAAGAGACTGACAAAAAGAGTTTTACAGATGACAGCGTTAGAAATGGTAAAACCTATAAATATAAGGTCGTGTATCGCGTACCGGTTTTGGATGGAACATTTATAGAAAAAGAAAGTAAGGTGTTAAAGGTTGCTGCCAGCAAAATTGATCCTGATAAGAAGATGGTCGCTCTTACATTTGATGACGGTCCGGGAAAGTATACACAGGAGATTGTTGATTGCTTGAAGAAAAATGATGCAAGGGCAACATTTTATGTTTTGGGTTGTAATGTCAATAGCTATAGGAAGGCTGTTAAGAATGCTTATAACATAGGATGCGAGATTGGTAATCACTCTTATGATCACACAATACTTACGAAGCTCTCAGCAAAAGAAGTGTCTAAACAAATGTCAGACACAGATGCAAAAATCAAGAAAATAACAGGAAAGAAATCAGTGACCATGCGCTGCCCGGGCGGGGGTGTTGATAAGACAGTTCAGGGGGCTGTTGGTAAACCGATCATCTTATGGTCTATCGATACATTGGATTGGAAGACGAGAAATACTGACAAGACAATATCAGCAGTAATGAATAACGTTAAAGATGGGGATATTGTTCTTATGCATGATATTCATGAGCCAACTAAGAGAGCAGCTCTTTACCTGATACCGAAACTTAAGAAGAAAGGGTATCAGCTTGTTACTGTATCGGAACTTGCTAAATATAGAGGTCACAAATTGAGTAAGGGGACCATTTATCACAGTCTAAGGAAGAAGAAGTAGTTCGATGTGGTTTGCTGCAGATAGTTGCGAAACTCATATGTGAAAGGTTATGCTATGTACATATTTTACAGATTCCATAAGCATGGTGCTTTGGAGCCGCCGGCACTTCCAATGACACTTAACGAACAGAGTGAGTTCTAGTGTCATGCACCTACTTGGTGACGAATGCGAAGCATGAGTTTAGTACCGCTGCGTGCGACAAGCAGCGAAAGCGTACCAGCGTTGGAACTGTATAATATGTACAGAGGATAAGAAGAAAAACAGAGTTTCGCAAGTATCTTGTAGCTTGTATGATAACGAAAGGAGAGGGTACATATGCTAAAAGAATGGAACAGGGGAGAAAAGTTACAGGATGATGAGATTGAAAAGAGATTAGAGAAGGCAAGAGCAGATCTTGCATCTAAGCAGGTAGAAATCAAGGAAAAGAAACTTCCGGTGCTGGTTGTATTAGAGGGATGGGGAGCAGCTGGCAAAGGAAGTGTGCTTGGAAAAATTATACGTAATCTGGATCCGAGATTTTTCAAGGTTGCTGTTATGGAAGAGGCAACTGATGAGGAGAGAAGAAAGCCGTTCCTGTACAGACATTTTGTCAAGATTCCGGCAGCGGGACAACTTGTGTTCTTTGAAGGTGGATGGATGGATGAGGTGACAGGCGAGTATCTCTCCGGAAAGCTAAAGAAAAAGAAATATAAAGAAAGAATCAACAGTATCAAGAGATTTGAGAGACAGCTGACAGATAACGGATATCTTGTGATGAAGTTTTTCTTCCATATCGGAAAGAAGGAACAGAAGAAACGTATGGAATTGTTGCTTGCTGACAAGAATACAAAGTGGCGGGTATCTAAGAAGGATATAAAACAGAATGAAAACTATGATGAGTGCAAGAAGGTTTTTGACGAATATCTTGAGGAGACAAATCAGCCCAATGCACCGTGGTATCTCATATCCTCAACCGATAAGAAATGGGCCGAGCTTCAGATGTTAGAGCTTCTGTTATCGGGAATTGATACGGCATTGATGAATTATTCAAAGGCTGTTCCTGTATTGCAGAATACCTTCCCGGTCAAGCCTATAGAAAAACTGGCGGATATTCCACTTGAGGATAAGAAACTGTCTGATGAAGCATACAGACTTGAACTTAAGGCGTGTCAGAGAAGACTTCGTCAGCTTCACAATGAGATATATAAGAGGAAGATACCTGTAATCATCGCTTATGAGGGCTGGGATGCAGCGGGTAAAGGAGGCAATATCAAACGTATTGCGTCAGCCTTAGATCCGAGAGGTTATGAGGTACATCCTATTGCAAGTCCCGAACCTCATGAAAAGGCAAGGCATTATCTTTGGAGATTCTGGAACAGACTTCCCAAAGATGGACATGTTGCAATATTTGACCGTACCTGGTATGGCCGTGTGATGGTGGAACGATTAGAAGGGTTCTGCAGTGAGAATGACTGGCAGAGAGCATATTATGAGATTAATGAATTTGAAAAAGAACTTGCGGACTGGGGCGCAATTGTTATAAAATTCTGGGTACAGATTGATAAGGATACCCAGCTGGAAAGATTTACACTGAGACAGAATACGCCTGAGAAACAGTGGAAGATAACCGATGAGGACTGGCGTAACAGGGAGAAGTGGGATCTTTATGAGGATGCTGTTAACGAGATGCTGGAAAAAACCAACACTACATATGCACCGTGGTTTGTTTTGGAATCAAATGACAAGAAGTATGCCAGAATAAAGGCGCTGCGAACAATTATCACTGAAATAGAGAAACGTTTGGAATAGTAGTTTTATATATTACAAGAAAGAAAATGGAGTATTTTTATGAAGGAAATAAGATTTATAAGAACTGACAACTTGATCAGATACGCAAAACGTGTGGTGTCCCGAACTCTTTTGGGAATAATGATAGCTGCCGGGGCTTGTGTTAATTGCGGATATACAACTGTAACTGCAAAGAATGCAACAAAAGAAGAATATGTCACATCCGATAATTGGATAACCCCGGCTGTCATACATGATGAGGATAGTGTTCCTGCAATTGCTAAACTGGGCGGTTACGAGAGCTCATTTGACAGTAGAAAACAGGGATGGATAACCCCGGTTAAGGATCAGGGAAAATATGAGACCTGCTGGTCATTTGCGTCAGCTGCTGTAATAGAGGCAAACCTTATCAAGAATGGTTTTGCGGGTAAAGATATCGATATTTCCGAAAATTCCATTGCATATTTTTTCTATAACAGACAGACGGATTCATTTGGATATACCAGTGGCGATTATAATATGATAGCAAGGACAGGATATGATTATCTCACCGCATCGGGAACTTTGCAGGGCACAGGAATTGCCCTTGTTTCCGGTGCAGGTATTCACACGGAAAGTCAGTCGCCTTATCTGACAAAGCCTGCCGATACACTGTGCTATCAGGGAGATTATTCTGTAAAGAATTTGTATGTATATAACTATAATTCAGTGAATCTTGATGCCACTATTGATAAGATCAAAGGTGCAATCAAGGAGCATGGAGCTGTTGCTGCGGGAATGTATTTTTCATCTGCATATTATGACAAGAACAAAGCGTCGTACTATACTACTTTAAAATCTGCAAACCATGCCATTACTATCGTTGGATGGGATGATAATTATTCAAAGGATAATTTTGTCAATAAACCTAACCGTGACGGAGCATGGATTGTAAAGAACAGCTATGGAAAGGGATTTGGCAAAGACGGATATTTTTACCTGTCATATGAAGATAAATCGATCACAGAGCTTATAACATTTGAAATGGTTCCGAGGTCGTCGATGTATAACAACTGTTATCAGTATGACGGTTCGGGAAATCCTTCTTATGCTTATAACTCGGCAGAATGGTATGCGAATGTGTTCAAAGCCAAGGGAGCGGGAAGTAATAACGAGGAGCTCAAGGCGGTAAGCGTATTTACAACCAATACAGGAACAAGCTATGAACTGCAGGTATATACGGGACTGTCAAAATCCTCTAAGCCAACAGCGGGAACCAAGGCATTTACAACCACTGTCAAAGGTACATTGTCTGATGCGGGGTATCAGCAGATACAGCTTCCCGAACCGGTCTCATTAACAGCAGGTGAGTATTTTTCAGTTGTTATAAGACTTAAAACAATGACCGGAGCTAATGCTTATATCGGTGTCGATACATCATATCTTAATCCTCAGAATGACTGGATACGTTTTATTGCCAATGTATCCAGAAATCAATCATTTATCAAGGTTGGAAGTAAATGGTATGATATGGGAACCAAGCTTAAGGCGAACGCAAGAATTAAGGCGTACACGGATGTTACACAGGTACAGTCAAATTTCCATTTGAGTTCATCAAAGCTGGGCGTTTCAAAGGGCGACAGTCAGGGACTCAAGCTCCTTGCTGCGGAGCATGTTCACAGAAAGGTTACCTGGAAATCGAAAAACAGTCGTATTGCTTCTGTAAATGTTTCGGGAAAGGTTAAGGGAAAGAAATATGGAACAACCACTATCGTAGGAACATTTATTGGAGGTTCGGGTAAAAAGACACTCAAGTGTAAAGTTACGGTTGGTCCGAAACGTATTAAGGGATTTAAGGTCGTTAATGATGGGGCGGTCAAAATTACCTGGAAGAGAGACTCAGATGCTGCAGGTTATGAAGTTTACTATTCAACAGCACCGGATGGAAGCTACAGCAAGCTTGCTACGATTAAAAAGAACTCAAAGACCTCGTGCCGTAAGGGATTGGCACCGGGAGTATATTATATAAAGATGCGCCCTTACAGGAAGTCGGGCAAGAAGAAACTCTACGGTAGCTATACAGCTGTGAAAGAGATAGTTGTTCAGTAAAAATAACTGTTATAACTGTGTTTTATCATAGTGACATGCAATGATATTTGTGCTAGAATGAGAAAAGATTACAGGCGAAGAAAGGAGAGATAATGTATTCCATAACATTAACGCAATTAATCGAGAAGATGAATCTTGTTAATCATCTTCCGGAGATTAATACTGACGAGATAATAATTACCGATCCGGATATCAACAGACCTGCGGTTCAGTTGTCAGGCTTCTTTGAACATTTTGATGAGAATCGTATTCAGATATGCGGTAACGTTGAACATGCATATATAACAAGTATGGAAGATGATGAAAAGCGTGCGCAGATATTTGACAAGTTGTTTCATCATAATTTCCCGTGTCTGGTATTTTGTAGAGGACTTGAACCTCAGGATTTTATTATTGAGGTTGGACGTAAGTACGGTATACCTATTTTAACTACAGAGGCTACTACTTCAGCATTTGTACATGAGACGGTTAGATGGCTTCATGTAGAACTTGCACCGAGGTTGTCGATACACGCTGTATTGGTCGATGTGTATGGTGTGGGTGTTCTTATAACGGGAGAGAGCGGTATCGGAAAATCAGAGGCTGCTCTGGAACTTATCAAGAGAGGACATCGACTTGTCTCGGATGATGTTGTGGAGATTAAGAAAGTCTCTGATGACACTTTGGTGGGTACTTCACCTGAGATAACAAGACATTTCATAGAACTTAGAGGTATTGGAATAATTGACGTCAAGGCTTTGTTTGGTTTTGAATGTGTCAAGATGACTCAGAGCATAGATATGGTTGTCAACCTTGAGGAGTGGAACAAGGAATCCAATTATGATAGAATGGGCTTGGATGATCATTATACAGAGTATTTGGGTAATCAGGTGGTTACATATAATATTCCAATCAGACCGGGCAGGAATGTTGCGGTTATAGTTGAGTCAGCGGCGGTTAACCATCGTCAGAAAGAGATGGGATATAATGCTGCACAGGAGATGTACAACAGAGTAACCCAGCAATGGCAAAAGAAATAGAATTATAATTGAAATAGATTTATATTAAGAGATTATTAAGGAGGACATTATGAGCATGTATGTATTTGGTGTAGACATCGGAGGAACAACTGTAAAACTTGGACTTTTTACTGTTGAAGGAGAGATGCTTGACAAGTGGGAAATCCCAACAAGAAAGGACGAGGGAGGTCGTTTCATACTTCCGGATGTGGCATCATCAATTGAACACAAGATGAAAGATAAAGGGATTGCTAAGGATCAGGTTGCCGGAGCGGGAATCGGTGTTCCGGGACCGGTTAAGGATGATGGTACAGTACTTAGATGCGTTAACCTCGGTTGGGGTGTATTCAATGTTGAGGAAGAATTCGAAAACTTAACAGGTCTTTCTTGTAAGGTTGGTAATGATGCTAATATGGCTTCTCTTGGAGAGATGTGGCAGGGAGGCGGCAAAGGCTTCAAATCAATAGTAATGGTTACGCTTGGAACAGGTGTCGGCGGTGGAATCATTATGCATGGCAAGATGCTGTATGGCGAGAACGGAGCAGGTGGCGAGATTGGCCATATTTGTGTTAATGATTCAGAAACTGAATCCTGTGGATGCGGTAAGAGGGGATGCCTTGAGCAGTATGCATCTGCAACAGGAATTACCAGATTGGCTGAGAGAGCTCTCAACAATACAGACCGTCCTTCAAAGCTTAGAAATGTACAGTATATTTCCGCAAAGGAGATATTCGATGCTGCCAAAGAGGGTGATGAGCTTGCTTTAGAATTGGTTGAAGATCATGGAAAGACACTCGGTAAGGCGTTGGCAACTATAGCCTGCGTATGTGATCCTGAGGCATTTGTAATAGGCGGCGGCGTTTCGCGTGCCGGAGATATATTAATAGATACAACTGCAAAATATTATCAGCAGTATGTATTCCATGCTTGCAAGAATACTAAGTTTGTATTGGCTACACTTGGTAATGATGCAGGTATTTACGGATGTGCGGAAGCGATTCTGACAAAATAACCAAGGTCAGTTGGTAAAAAAGACGAAAGGGGAGAGTTTCTCCCCTTTTTTTTCGTTACTTCTTATATTGATTTTACGATAATTTATAGCATATAATTATGTAAGCTTAAGATTTTATGAAGATTTGTGCGTATTGAACTTCGTAAATGATACAAAAATGTTTTGGATGGGTAGGGTTATAATGGGTCAGAATTTGCTTAATGAGTTGTGTCGAATAGTTGGAGAAGATAACATAAGGACTAATGAGCCTATGTCCAAACATACTACATTTCGTATAGGAGGACCTGCCAGGTATTTCGTAATGCCAATGAATGTGGAGGAATTATCTCAGGTTATAGCTTCATGTAGAGCTTACGGGACTCCGTTTTTTGTGTTAGGACATGGAAGCAATATCCTTGTAGGTGATAAGGGTATTGAGGGAGTTGTAATTCAGTTATATAAGAATTTTGATAAATATTCTATTAAGGGTAATATAGTTAAAGCTCAGGCGGGCGCAATGCTTAACAAACTGGGTCAGGATATAAAAGATGCAGGACTTACCGGATTTGAATTTGCTTCCGGTATACCCGGTACACTTGGCGGAGCGGTAATGATGAATGCCGGTGCGTATGGCGGGGAAATGAAGGACATTGTGAAAAGTGTTTCTCTTATGGACTACGATGGGAATCTTGTTGAAAAAACAGGAAAAGAGATGGATTTTTCATATAGACATAGCATAATTGAGGATGAGAATTATATTGTTTTGGGAGCAACTCTTGAGTTAGAAAAGGGTGATATTCAGACAATATCGGATAAAATGATGGAACTTGCGGTGGCAAGAAAGACAAAACAGCCGCTTGAATTTCCAAGCGCAGGTTCAACGTTTAAGCGTCCTGAGGGATATTTTGCAGGTAAGCTGATAATGGATGCAGGTCTTGCGGGATATAGTGTTGGAGATGCGTGCGTTTCTGAAAAACATTGTGGTTTTGTAATCAATAAAGGTAATGCGAGTGCGGAAGACGTACTTAATTTAATTGAAGATGTCAAGAATAGCGTTTACGAGAAATTCGGCGTGGAGTTATCGCCTGAAGTGAGACTTGTTGGTGATTTTTAAAGACGGATAAAGGCAGGATGATATGAGGTTTGTTATCGTAACAGGCATGAGCGGTGCCGGAAAAAGTACAACACTTAAAACATTAGAAGATATGGGTTATTTTTGTGTGGATAATCTTCCAATCCAGCTGATGGAACGTTTTGCTGAGATTGCCTATGACAAAGATAATGAAATTGATGATGTTGCGGTTGGGCTTGACATAAGAAGCGGAGTGTACCTCGAACAGCTTTCGAAATGTCTTCAGGAATTGAAGGCCTCTGATTATAATTATGAGATATTATTCTTAGATTCGAATGATGATGTTTTGATAAAACGATACAAAGAAACCAGAAGAAACCATCCTCTTGCGAGGGATGGAAGAGTCGAAGAAGGAATTAAGGCTGAGAGGAGCCGTATAGCATTCTTAAGAAAAGAAGCGGATTATATTATAGATACTACAAGCCTGCTTACCAGAGAGCTTAAGGCTGAATTGGATAAGATATTTTTGGGAAGCTCCGAATATAGCAATTTCATTGTAAGTGTTGTGTCCTTCGGATTTAAGTATGGGATACCAAGGGATGCGGATTTGGTTTTTGATGTGAGATTTCTCCCGAATCCGTACTATGATCTTGAACTTAGACCGTATACGGGAAATGATGAACCAATCAAAGAATTTGTAATGCAGTTTGATGTCGCAAAAGAATTCCTTAATAAGACTGTAGATTTGTTGGAGTTTCTTATTCCCAACTACATTAAAGAGGGAAAGAACGGTCTGGTGATAGCTGTTGGATGTACAGGCGGAAAACACAGGTCTGTAACTCTTGCCAACGGAATATATAAAGAGTTGGAACCTTCTCCTTACAGTGTGAAGGTTGAACATAGGGATATTTATAAAGATGCAATTCGTAAAGGCTGACAGTCGATTGTGTTCAGTCGTAGTATATATATAAAGGTGTGTTGATATGTCGTTTTCAACCAAGGTAAAAGAAGAGATTACAAAGCATGAAAATCATGCCAGACATTGTATGATAGCAGAATTGCTTGCTCTTGTTTTAGCTACCGGAGAAGTCAGCTTTAAGGATGAAAGTGTACTGCTTGACCTGTATCCGGATAATCAGGCGGTTAGTGATAAAATATGTAAACTCATAGACGTTTTGTTTGATAACGAAATAGAATATGAGGTACATTCCAAATATATTTCAATTAAACACGGAGAGATGACAGAGAAGATTTTGATGACGCTCAAGTTATCGGACTATATCGATCTTATGGAAGAGGATTGGCTTGATGAGGATGAGCTTTTGGATAATCTTGTATACAATGATATTTTGTACGTTTCATCACACGGGATATCTCTTCAGAACTGTCATTTTCCTAAACAGGTGATACATAAGGATTGTTGTAAGAAAGCATTTATCCGCGGCTTTTTTGTTGCAGCCGGTTCGGTAAATGATCCCAACAAGGCGTATCATTTTGAAATTGTTACCAAAACTAAAGAGATGGCAGAGGTTGTCAGAGAGGTTATAACAGGTTTTATGCTTGATGCAAAGGTAGTCAAGCGCAAGAAATACTACGTTGTATATCTCAAAGAGGGTTCGATGATTGTCGATATGCTCAATATCATGGAGGCGTATGTCAGTCTGATGGATATGGAAAATGTCCGTATATTGAAGGATATGCGCAATGATATCAATCGACGGGTCAATTGTGAGACAGCCAATATTAAAAAAACAGTGGGCGCTGCAATGCGCATTATATCCGATATAGAATATATAGAAAAAACCAGAGGACTTAAAAGTTTGAGTCCTGCTCTGAGACAGATAGCGGAATTGAGGGTGTCAGAACCGGATGCGGATCTGGCGTTGTTGGGCACTATGTTGAATCCACCTATTTCAAAATCAGGTGTGAATCATAGATTAAGAAAAATAAGTAAGATTGCGGAGGAAATCAGAAATGGTGAGTGAAACTGTATGTGTTAATTTATCTGCAGATGCTGAGGCTAGACCGGTTGCTGTTTTGGTTCAGAAAGCCAGCCAGTATGAAAGCAGGGTATTCTTCAAGTCAGGAGATAAAAAGATCAATGCAAAGAGTATTATGGGTATGATGAGTCTTGGTCTTGCCCAGGGTGTAGAGGTTACCGTAGAGGCAGAGGGTACAGACGAAAATGACGCAGTTGCCGACATTGTTGCGTATCTAAAAAATATCAAATGAATTGCGATGCAATGCAGTTCATGTATTGCCCTTTGATTAATACTGTGATAAAATACAGATTGACTGACATTATTGTAAAACAAAGATATATTGTTATCTGAAGCAGTAGTGATCAAAGAAAACGATTGAAGAAAAGCAGGGGAGGAATTATGGGTTTATTTTCTAACATTATTAATAAAATTCCAATAGTCAGATCTGCCGTTGGTAAAAAGGAAGGCTCGCAGAGCAACAATGTAGAAAAGCAGTATAACAAGGCGAAAGAACTGCTTGAACATGGTATTTCAGAAGAGGCTATCAAAGCGTTTAATCAGATTGCTGATATCGTAATGATGGAGCCTCAGTATCAACAGTACGGTTGTGAAGCACTTAAGATATTAGGTGAGGTTCATGAAACCGGAAAGTACGGTAATATTAAGGCTAAGATTGACAGGGAAAAGGCAGCCAAATATTACGAGAGATATATTCAGTTTGTGGAAGATGGTAATATGTTCTACAAACTTGGTCTGTTAATGCTTGATATTCAGAATTACACTAAGGCTATTACTTATTTAGAGAAAGCTGCTGAAAGTAATATCAGTCAGGCGTATATGAGACTTGGTGACATTTATGAGAATGGTCTTAATCGTATTGACGCAGACGGTAGGAAGGGTGACTTCGTCGTTCCTGTTGATATCGAAAAGGCTAAGTCGTGGTATCAGAAGCTTGCTGACAAGGGTGATGCTAAGGCGAAGGCTGCAGTGGACAGAATGGAATACAATGCTACACATGCTGACAGCATTGCGTTTGAGGAGATGGATAAGATTTATTCTGAGATATCTGAGAAACGTAAAGCTAAGGGGATTGAATTCCATTATAAGCCTAATGATGCTACGAAGCTTCAGTATCAGTATTCATATATTCACAATCAGGTTGACGGATATGTTCACAAACTTCCGAAGGATTGGATTAAGAGTATTGATGTCGATACGGATGAAGAATATTATGCTCCTAGTCATACATATACAGATTTCGCAATCTATGTAACGTATACTTCTGTTCCTAAGGAGTCACCTCGTAAGATAGATGATTACCTTTATTATATGAACGATGCGTATGAATGCGATGTTAATATAACACCATATGTTACTGAGTATGCTAATGGTATTTCGGCAAGATTTTACCATAAGGATATGGATAAGGGCATCGTATCATTTGTTTTCAAACAGAAGAACAGATGGGCTTGTATCCGTTTCGTTTGTTCAACAATGGATATAATGGAACAGTATAACGAGATAATATTTGAAGTTGCTAATTCATTTGCGTTTGTTATACCTACACTCCTTTCTGATAAGAGTGCTAACAGAACGGAAATCCAGTACTATAACGAGGCGATGTATTTCTACAACATAGAAGACTATGAGAATGCAATGAAGAATGCAACCATAGCATTACAGAATGGTAGCACACAGGCAAGTTACCTGTTGATTGAGCTGTACTATGATGAGGAAAGTCCTTACAGAAATATTGAAAAGACAATCAGTTATGCAAGACAGTTGTTTGATTCAAACAAAGATCCGGATCTTGCGTTCCTTATCGGTACCATTTATGAGCAACATCTTAAGAACTATGACGATGCTAAGAACTGGTATGAGAATGCCGACAGATTAAAACATAAGAGAGTACCTTTCTATCTCGGAAGATTCTATTATTACGGTCTTGTTGATGATGGAAGAAGAGATGGTGAGAGAGCGTTGCTTTACCTTAAGCGTGCGATAGAGAATGGTATTTTCGAAGCTGAACCATATATCACTGATATTGTTAATCTTGGAGATCCTGATCAGCTGCAGGCTACAATAGATTCCTGGGAGCAGGCAATCAGAGAAGGTGATGCTGAGACAGCACTTAAGGTTGCAATGTACAAGAAGGATCAGGTATTCTACCTTGCAAGTAAGCATGCTATTGAGAAAGCATTTACTGAGGCAATCGACCTCGGAAGTGTACAGGCGGCATACGAATTCGGTGTATACTGTGAAGCTAGAGAACAGGAGGAAGGATACAAGGGTCCTATCAAGAGTCTTGACTACTTCTATAAAGCTTACGAGGCAGGTTACACAGACTTTAATAAAGAACATCTTTACAGAGTTATCGAGAATAAGATTTCTAAGGGTGTTTCAGATCAGGAGAAAGAAGCTCTTTATTATGACGTTGCAAGTAAGGGTTCTATACCGGCTGTTAAGAGTCTTTTGGAAATGCACAGTACATTGAATCCTGAGATTGATAAGCTTTATGAAGGACTTAAGGATGTTGTTAAATCAGGTGATGTGGATGCTCTTACAGCTATGCACATGATTGAGGAGAAATTCAAAGAGTTGCTTAATCCTGTTGAGGGTGACGGCAAGAAGGTTATCCAGAATAAGTTCTTCAGACTTTCTGTACCTAAGAGTTGTACAGCTGTTATCAACGATGAAGGAGGTACGATTAGATTCGCTGATTCGGCAGTAGAGTTTGCGGTTGCAGAGATGCCTGTAAATGTTGATAGTGACGAAGAATACAATAAGGTATTTAACTTGCTATACAAAGAGTATGCTGATGAGGAGAATGCAGAGATTATTGTTGCGAATTCAAGAATGGTTGGTTCGGGAATGCTTACAAAGAAAGCCGGCAATAATAGATACAGTATCCTTCTTATAAGTAACAGAAACCAGTATCTGTTTAAATTGAGTTCTATTGACAGACGAGAGCTTATGAGATTCAAGGATCAGGCACTTGATATTGCACTTACACTTGTAGAATCAGGTGAGATATATGTTGCTACAGGAGAACGTGCTAATAAACGTATAGGTCTTACACTTCTTATGTCTGGCGGCGGAGAGAACAGTATGTTGTCTATCAGCAAGGATGAGGATGAAGACGAGGGACTTATATTTGTTTGATGAACAGATATTATTTGGGAGAGTACATACAGTACTCTCCTAATTTATATAACGAGGATTGTAACTGTTTGTGGCATCTAACAGTTACTGTTTTTCTGTTATGAAGTGATTTGGCTGCAGTGGAGGAAATCTTATGTATAGAATTATAATGAATGACCTTATGGAGTGGTACGATAAGGCGCAGGATAAGATTGTTTTTTTGAAGGGTGCAAAGGGTGTTGGTAAAACCTGGACAATGATTGATTTCGGACAAGGTTTTTTTAAACATTTGATATATATAGATTTAGAGAAAGATGCAGACAGCCACCATCTGTTTAAAAGAGGAGCAAAAACAGATGCAGCTAAGCTTATAGCATCTTTAGCTATCTACGTTGACGGTATAGCACAGGAGGGTAATACCCTCTTTGTGTTTGATGAGCCTCAGTACTGTCCGAAAGCTTTAGAGGCTATTGTAAGCTTAAAAGAACAAAAACCGGACACGCCAATATGTGTAATTTCCTCAACCATGGGAACCATACCTAATGAAAAGCTGTATGAAGACAGCTTTTATAATCTTACTCTTTATCCTATGACATTTGAAGAATTTCTGACAGCTAACAAAGCTCAGGACTTGTGTAAATATATTGAGAATCAGAAGCTTGAGCCGGTATCACCATTGGTATCTGACAGAATAATAGAGCTGTTGAAAGAATTTTATATTGTGGGTGGCATGCCGATAGTTGTTCTTGATTATGTAAAGAACCATGATTTCAACAGGGTTGATGCAATTTTGAAAGCTTTACTGATCAGATGCAAAGAACATATTATGAAGGATGTTCCAAGAACTTATTCCGTTAAAGTACCTAAGATATGGGAGAGCATTCCACAACAAATGAGTAAGGATAACCGTAAGTTTATGTACCAGTATGTGGATGAAAAAGCAAGAGCCAGAGAATATGAGAAATCTGTGGATTGGCTTGTAGATACAGGTTTTGTCAGACGAGTATACCGGATTCGTGACGGAGTGGCACCGTTAAATGAACAAGTGGATGACAAGTCTTTTGAGCTATATCATCTTGATCACGGATTATTAAGGATTATGTGTGGCATAAGTCATTCTGATATATTATCCGGTAAAGAAGAATTTAATGATCTTGGCGGTGCGCTGTTAGAGCAGCTGGTGCTTTCAGAGCTTACTATGAATAATACTGTGAAGCAGCTATATTTCTGGATATCAGGCGCTACGGCGAGAGTGGATTTTGTGTTCGAGGATGATGGCGATGTTGTCCCGGTTGATGTAGAACCGAGAATTCGAAGAAAAGCCCAAAGCATGAAAGTGTTTAAAGAGAGATACAATAACCATATGGCAATTAAAATATCTTTAGAGGAGCTAGGCTTTTCCAAAGGCACACTTAATGTACCTCTTTATGGACTTTGGAACTTTTGATAAAGATGTTACTATTTGCAGTAGATATATAATCGGAGATGAAGTTCGATATGCTTGCATAATCGAACGAATATCTGATTATATATCGTAACTGCGAAGCAGGAACTCCACACGAAGCCACAAGCAAGAGCAGTGGAAACTGCGACATCTGCGAAGCGGATGGCTTGTGGCATTGTGTGAAGGACTGCAAATAAAGTAAGGATGTAAGGCTGAGTAGGATTAGGAGTTATCAGATATGAAGTGGCTTTCACATTTAAAAACCATCAATCATCATAAATGGCTTGTAATGAAGTACTGTTTTAAGCTTGGATTGTACAAACAGGGCCTTCTTCATGATCTTTCAAAATACGGACCTACTGAATTTCTTGTGGGTGCAAAGTATTATCAGGGAGACAGAAGTCCTAACAACGCTGAGCGTGAAGATAAGGGATACACTTCGGCATGGTTGCATCACAAGGGTCGTAACAAACACCATCTGGAATACTGGATTGATTACGATCTTGAAAAAAACTGCATGTCAGGCTGTAAGATGCCTGTTAAATATGTGGTTGAGATGTTTTGTGACCGTATAGCTGCAAGTCGTAATTATAATGGTGACAAATACACTGACAGATTTCCGTTGGATTATTACAATAAGGGAAAATCAAAGTATCTTCTCCATGAGGAATCGGCTGCACTTCTTGAAAAGCTGCTCACGATGCTCGCGGAAGAAGGAGAAGAGAAGACTTTTGAATATATTAAGAGAGAGATACTGACTAAGGAAGTACGTAGAGAGAGGATTTAGAGAGGAGTTATATATGTCATTTACTCATCTGCATGTTCATACGCAATACAGTCTCTTAGATGGTGCATCTAAGATTCCTGAGTTGATCGCAAGAACTAAAGAACTGGGAATGGACAGCATTGCCATAACAGATCATGGTGTTATGTATGGCGTGATAGATTTCTATAAAGAAGCAAAAAAACAGGGAGTAAAGCCCATCATAGGTTGTGAGGTATATGTTGCTCCGGATTCAAGATTCGATAGAGAGACAGACAGAGGTGATAATAGATATTATCACCTGATTCTTTTGGCTGAAAATGATACGGGATATCACAATCTTATGAAGATAGTATCACGCGGTTTTACCGAAGGATTTTATTATAAGCCGCGGGTTGACAGAGAGGTACTTAAATGTTTTCACGAGGGTATAATCTGTCTTTCCGCATGTCTGGCAGGTGAGGTTGCAGTGAAGCTTCGTCAGGGATTTTATGAGGAGGCGAAAAAAGCTGCTCTTGATCATCAGGAGATTTTTGGCAAGGATAACTATTATCTTGAGATGCAGGATCACGGAATTGCAGATCAGCAGACGGTCAATCAGGGATTGATGCGTATGCATGAAGAGACCGGAATAGACTTAGTTGCAACGAACGATATTCATTATGTAAATGCGGATGATGCGGATGCACATGATATCCTTTTGTGTATTCAGACGGGCAAAACTGTGGACGATCCTTATAGGATGAGATATGAGGGAGGACAGTACTACTTAAAGTCCAAAGAGGAGATGGAAAAGTTGTTTCCTTATGCCAAGGAAGCTATAGAAAACACAGGAAAGATTGCAGCAAGATGTAATGTCGAGATTGAGTTTGGAGTACAGAAGCTTCCGAAGTTTGAAGTGCCGCAAGGTTACACTTCGGAATCATATCTTAGAATGCTTTGTGAAGAAGGATTAAAAAAGAGATACAATCCTGTTACAAAAGAGCTTAAGGACAGGATGGATTTTGAACTTTCTACCATTGAGAAAATGGGATATGTGGATTATTTCCTCATTGTATGGGATTTTATCAAATACGCTAAAGACCATGGAATTCCGGTGGGCCCGGGAAGAGGTTCTGCCGCCGGAGCGATAGTGAGTTACTGTCTTGAGATTACCAATATCGAACCTATACATTTAAACCTTCTCTTTGAAAGATTCTTAAATCCTGAGCGAGTATCAATGCCTGATATAGACGTTGACATTTGTCCGAACAGAAGACAGGAAGTTATTGATTATGTTGTAGATAAGTACGGAAAAGAAAAGGTAGTGCAGATTGTAACATTTGGTACTATGGCAGCACGAATGGTGATAAGAGATGTTGGAAGGGCTCTTAACATGTCTTATGCCGCTGCAGACAGGATTGCCAAAATGATACCGCTTGGAATCGGAGTTACTATCGACAGTGCAATGAAGACGGTAAGTGAGCTTAGAGAAGCATATGATCAGGAAGAAGATACGAGGCTTCTTATTGATACATCAAAGAAATTAGAGGGACTGCCAAGGCATGCATCAGTTCACGCAGCAGGAGTTGTTATCGGTCAGCGTCCTATGGATGAATTTGTGCCGCTCTCTAAGAGCTCCGAGGGTGCGATAACTACACAGTTTACAAAGGATACGGTTGAGGAGCTGGGACTTCTCAAGATGGACTTTCTGGGTCTTAGGAACCTCACAGTAATTCAGGATGCGGTCAATAATATCAAGCAGTCACAGGGAATAACTATTGATATAGATAATCTTGATATGAATGACAGTAAGGTCTATGAACTGATATCGAGCGGACAGACGGACGGTATATTCCAGCTTGAAAGTGCTGGTATGAAAAGCTTCATGCAGGAGTTAAAGCCTCAAAATATAGAGGATATAATTGCGGGTATTTCTCTGTACCGACCGGGACCTATGGATTTCATCCCGCTTTATATCAAGGGAAAAGAGCATGTGGATGAGATCACATATGATTGTCCGCAGTTAGAGAGTATTCTTTCGCCGACTTATGGATGTATTGTCTATCAGGAGCAGGTAATGCAGATAGTTATGGAGCTTGCCGGATATACTTTGGGCAGAAGTGATCTTGTAAGAAGAGCGATGTCTAAGAAAAAAGAGAGCGTGATGCTTAAAGAGCGCAGTAATTTCGTATATGGTAATCCTGAGGAAAATGTACCGGGGTGTATCAATAGAGGAATTGATGAGGCTACTGCCAACAAAATATTTGACGAGATGATTGATTTTGCAAAGTATGCATTTAACAAATCACATGCTGCTGCCTATGCAGTGGTAGCGTATCAGACCGCATACTTGAAGTGCCATTATCCAAGAGAGTTTATGGCGGCGTTGCTTACATCGGTGCTTGATAACACAGCCAAGATATCTGCATATATAGCGGGCTGCCGAAGAATGGGTATTGAGATTTTACCTCCAGATATAAATGAGGGCTTTGGTTATTTCTCGGTCTCTGAGAGTGGCATAAGATACGGGTTATCAGCGCTTAAGAGTGTCGGTGAAGCTGTGATAGATGCTGTTGTGTCTGAGAGAGTCATCGGTGGCCCATACAAGAATATCAAGGATTTTGTAAGCCGTCTGTCTGCTAAGGAGGTCAACAAGAGGACACTGGAAAGTTTTATAAAGTCGGGTGCATTTGACTGCTTCCCTGCTAACAGAAGACAGATGATGGTGGTGTATTCACAGATAATCGACCAGATTAACCATGAAAAGAAAAACACCATTTCAGGCCAGATGTCTCTAATGGATATGCTTGGCGAGGAAGAGAGAAAGGAATTTGATATTGTTTATCCGGATATTCCCGAATATGATAAAGAGGAACTTCTTGCCAACGAAAAGGAAATGTTGGGGGTATATGTAAGCGGACATCCGTTAGATGATTACAGAGAGTTTCTCACGAAAAATGTTACCGCAGCCACACTTGATTTCTTCCCTGAAGATCCGGAATCGGGAGAGGCGGTTGCAAAAGATCAGAAGTATTATACCGTGGGTGGAATGATAGCGGATAAGACTGTCAAGATGACCAAGAATAACCAGAATATGGCATTTATAACCTTAGAAGACCTCGTGGGTACAATTGAGATTGTAGTATTTCCCAAAAAATATGAGGAGTACAGACAGTATTTGGAGGTTGATTCCAAAGTATTTGTATATGGCCGGGCATCCATTACGGAAAAAGAGGGCAAGCTTCTTTTGGAGAAAATGATACCTTTTTCAGATGTGCCGAAAAAGATATATATTCAGATGGAGAATAAGGCGGCATATGGTGACAACGAAAAGTCGCTTTATGAGATTGCTGATGCCCATCCCGGTAATGCTGAAGTGATAGTAGTGTTAAAAGAAGAGAAAATGATGAAACCGCTTGGACGTCAGTTTGCGATAAGCTCTGATGAGTATGTTGTTATGGAACTTAAGAATAGATTTGGCAGCGGTAAGGTTGTTGTTAAAGAGGAGAAAATCAATTTCAATGATAACAAGTACAGGAAATGAGAAAATCAAGAATGTCATAAAATGTGTAAAACAGTCCAAGGAGAGAAAAAAACAGGGCGTCTTCATTGTTGAGGGAGTGCGCATGTTTTCTGAGATTCCAAAGACTTATCATGTTGAAAGTTTTACCACGGTCAAATTTTATGATAATAACAGAGAACTGTTTGAGGGCTTGAAATATGAGCTGGTTTCGGACAATGTGATGCAGGCTTTATCTGATACAAAAACACCGCAGGGGGTACTTAGTGTAGTTAAGCGGTTTGAAAGCGATGTGATAGGTCAGGCCATAAAGGATAATGCCGGCAACGACAGAACAGAAGACGCTCCGTTAATTATAGCTCTTGAAAATATTCAGGATCCCGGCAATCTCGGTACTATAATCAGAACAGCTGAAGGCGCCGGAGTTACAGGAATTATTATGAGCAACGGTACGGTAGATATCTATAATCCCAAGGTGGTAAGGTCTACTATGGGTTCGATTTTCAGAGTACCATTTACCTATACGGAGAATCTGTTGGGATGCATTGAGAAGTTAAATGAGCATGGATATATGACTTACAGTGCTCATTTACAGGGAAAGAGTTTTTACGACTTTGATTACAGGAAACCGACAGTTTTTGTCATGGGAAATGAGGGGAATGGTCTTTCGGATGAGATTTGTAAAGTGACTAATAATAAGATTCTCATCCCTATGATGGGTCAGGTTGAGTCGTTAAATGTCGCAACTGCGTCGACGGTTTTGATGTATGAGGCTATGCGACAAAGATATTCAAGTATTTGACAAAAGTAGTCCTTTTTAGAACAAAAAACCCCGTTCACATCTCCGGTGTCGTGTACTAAGATATAAGAGTATTCAATGTACATGGAAGGAGAAATAAAATGACAGAAAAAGCTTTAAGTAATAATCAGGCAATCGTAGCGGGGGAAATTGTATCAGAATTTGTATTTAGTCATGAGATATTTGGAGAAGGCTTTTATATGGTTGACCTTCTTGTAAACAGACTTTCTGATGCAACGGATATTATCCCTCTTATGGTTTCTGACAGATTGATTGATGTTGAACAGTCTCATGTAGGACAGTATATTGAGGCTAAGGGGCAGTTTCGTTCATATAATAAGCATGAGGAGACGAAGAACAGACTGATATTGTCGTTGTTTGTTAGAGAGCTTAACATACTTGAAGATGGGGAGGAAGTGCAGCATCCGAACCAGATTTATCTTGACGGATATATCTGTAAGGCTCCGATATATAGAATGACACCGCTGGGAAGAGAAATTGCGGACGTTCTGCTCGCGGTTAATCGCGCATACGGAAAATCAGATTATATTCCATGTATCTGCTGGGGAAGAAATGCCAGGTTTGCGGGAAAATTAGAGGTTGGCGAGCACGTAGCGGTATGGGGCAGAATTCAGAGCAGAGAATATCAGAAAAAACTTTCGGATGATACCGTTATTAACAGGATTGCGTACGAAGTATCGGTTAGTAAAATGGAGTGCCTTGAATAATAATATTGCATATTTTTATATTATATGGTAGGATATGTCTTGTTTTTCCACTCTATAATTACACACTGAGAGGTATAAGGTATGAATGATGTACATATTATATTTGGAGATGGATATGGAAAGACTGCGTGTGCTATGGGACTTGCAGTTAAAGCGGCAGCAGCCGGCGAGACTGTCTCGATCATACAGTTTTTGAAGGGTAAAGGTGCTGATTACAGCATACTTAACCAATATGATGAAATTAAATTTTTTACTTTTGAAAATAGCGAAAAGACTTACGAGGATATGACTCCTGATGAGAGAGGAGAGCATAGTACTAAGGTTCAGAATAGCTTCCAATATGCCAGAAAAGTAATTGAGACAGGGAGTGCTGATGTTGTAATCTTAGATGAAGTGTTGGGTCTTCGTGATTATAATTTACTTGATTTGGATAAATTGTTATCTTTGTTGGATATCAACAGTGACGTCAAGCTGATTCTTACAGGAAGACATTGTCCTGAGGAATTAAAAAGCCGCGCATCAATGCTTTCACACATTGAGCCGGCTTAAAGATTGGCTTGAGCTTCTTTACTCGTTTATGTTATTATCATATTTATGATTTCGGATATTGTTGATGACCTCTGCTATCTGGTTATGAGACTCCCGGCAGAAATCATCTGCTGAAAGAGCTGAAAGATTGTTTCTTAAGAGAAATAGCTTAAGTGCGGTATCAATATATTTTTCGGAATCAAAGTTGTTATAGTTGAATAAAAGATCTCTGTATGTGGAAGCGTGTGTGAAAAATGCTTCCTTGTCTTCAAAATCCCCTAATATTTTTCTTAATTCATCATCTCCCTGTTTCCTGTAAAAAGCATTAGTTTCTCTGAGATACTGCGTACTTGCCTTAAGCTGTTTGAGGTCTATTCCGTTTTCATCAGCTATCATTTTGATGTGATCATTTTCTTTTTTTGTGTCTTCCTTGAAAGCTTTTGTCTGTTCTTCGTCAGATTCATATGAGTGAAGGAAGATATTTTCTTTGCCTAAAACACGACATATTTTTCCAATGTCATAGAATAATTGAGGAAGTTCTGTATCCTGTATTCCAATCTCGAATCGTCTGTGAAATGATGACTCTGAATACGGAATGACGATGGAGTGTGCCAAGGTTGAAAGATCCTTAAATGTTCCGCTGCCAACTTCTGTGTGTTGTTCCTGACTGTTTATTGAGGGAATGTTTATGGCAGCGATACGTATAGCAAGATAAAGAAAGCTTCTGTAAAACTTCTTTGTGTCATCATTGAATTTGTCAAAGAGCTCGTCCGGAAGAGGATAATTGCGCCAATATAATTCATCGATAGTGTTTATCAATTCATTGATGAATATCTCAGCGGCTTCTGGATTGAATTTGAATTCTATTCCGTTTGCGGTTTCAATAGCGTCATGTGTATATGGAAGATAGGAAGCGTCATATCCATAGTATACATATTGAAGTTCTTCAAATAATTGCTTCGCCACATCTATTTTTCTACAGTCGTTATTCTGTTCTTTATCATCTGTCCTGGAACTGCTTCTTATTATACTTTTTCTGAATTCTTCCATTAATAATCCTCCTTTTAAAGTTTGTCTTATATATCTATGATTATAGAATACCCGTAGTGAAAATACAATGGAAACAATTTTATTTGCGACGCATGTTTCTAACGGGTGAAAGTCCTTAATCTGCATAGAAAACAGTTAACATCTGAGCGTTAAAAAATATACATTCTTGAAGTGAAACCTGTGTCGTGTTATAATGTTTTTATGTTAATATTTTGAATGTGATTAGGGGGTTCATTAGGGTTTCACATCAAGAATAGGAACATTCAATTTTAATATTTTGGAGGTGGTTACATGAATGTATTTACTACGGACAAGATTCGTAATGTAGTCCTTTTGGGACACGGGGGTAGCGGTAAAACTTCACTTGTTGAAGCGATGGCTTATCTGGCCGGTATGACCAAACGTATGGGAACTGTTGATAACGGCAATACATTAAGTGACTTTGACAAGGAGGAGACTAAGAGACATTTTTCAATTAGGACTTCATTGATTCCGATTCCGTGGGAGGGATACAAAGTCAATATTTTAGACACACCCGGTTATTTTGATTTCGTGGGCGAGGCCGAAGAAGCGATAGCTGTTGCGGATGCTGCTATAATTGTAGTTTCGGGTAAAGCAGGCATTGAGACAGGAACCAGGCGCGCATGGGAGATGTGTGAGAAGATGAAACTTCCGCGTATGTTCTTTGTCACAGATATGGATGATGATAACGCAAGCTTTCGCCAGGTCGTTCAGGATTTACAAGAGCTTTATGGCAAGAAGATTGCACCGTTCCACCTTCCAATCAGGGAGAATGAGCAGTTTGTAGGCTATGTTAATGTAATTCAACAGAAAGCCAAGAGATGGAATGATAAAGGTACTGTTGACAAATTCGATGTGCCTGATTACTCGCTTGAAAACCTTAATATTTGTCGTGATGCTCTTTTAGAGGCGGTTGCAGAGACCTCTGAGGAATTTATGGACAGATATTTCGAGGGTGATGAATTTTCTGAGGATGAGATCCGTTCGGCACTTAGAGTAAGTGTTTATGACGGTTCGATAGTTCCTGTTCTTATGGGTTCTAATACATTGGCAAGAGGTATGTATACTCTTATGGCCGATATAATCAAGTATTTTCCAAGTCCTGACAAGTGTAAATGTGCAGGTATCAATACCACTAATAATGAGGTATTTGAAGCTGATTATGATTTCTCTAAGGCGAAGTCTGCATATATATTCAAGACTATAGTTGATCCGTATATCGGTAAATATTCCCTTATTAAAGTTAATTCGGGTGTTTTGAAACCTGATGATGTTCTCTATAATTATCACCGTGATACAGATGAGAAGTTAGGGAAATTATATGTGATGTGCGGTAATAAGGCAGAGGAGGTCAAGGAGCTCCATGCAGGAGATATCGGAGCGCTTGCAAAGCTTACAAACAGCCAGACGACAGATTCTCTTTCTACCAGAAAGAACCCGATTACATATATTCGTTCCGCTATATCAAAACCATATGTTTATTTAAGATACAAGGCTAAGAATAAGGGTGATGAGGATAAGATATCACAGGCACTTGCAAAGCTTACAGCAGAGGACCTTACCCTTAAGAGTGTAAATGACAGCGAAAACGGACAGACTTTATTATATGGTATAAGTGGACAGCAGTTAGAGATAGTTAAAAGTATTCTTTTAGAAAAATACAAGGTAGACATCGATCTTATGCGTCCGCGTATAGCATTTAGAGAGACTATCAGAAAGAAAGCCGATACCGAATATAAGTATAAGAAACAGTCCGGCGGTCATGGTCAGTATGGTCATGTTAAGATGACATTTGAACCGTCCGGAGATATGGAGACTCCGTATATATTTGAGCAGACAGTTGTGGGTGGTGCAGTTCCTAAGAACTATTTCCCGGCTGTTGAGAAAGGTATTGCGGATGCGGTTAAGAGTGGTCCTATGGCTGCATATCCTGTTATTGGAGTTAAAGCAGTGTTGTATGATGGAAGCTATCATACGGTTGATTCTTCTGAAATGGCATTTAAGGTGGCTGCAACACAGGCATTTAAGAAAGGCTTTATGGAGGCCGGACCGGTTTTGCTTGAGCCTATAGCTTCTCTTAAAGTTGTTGTACCGGACAGCTATACCGGCGATGTTATGGGAGATCTTAACAAACGCCGTGCAAGGGTTATGGGCATGAATCCTATCGATAATGGATATCAGGAGATTCTTGCAGATATACCTTATCTTGAATTGTATGAATATGATACGAGACTCAATTCTATGACCAGTGGAAGCGGAACCTTCTCTTATGAGTTTGCAAGATATGAGCAGGCTCCTGAGGAAGTGGCAAAGAAGGAGATTGAGGAGCGAGAGAAAAGAGAGGCTGAAGAATAAAACAGACAATCAATAACTTATAATATTAATAGTAATTGAGATGTTAAAGGGCAGGAGATAAATTCTCCTGCCCGATGTTTTTTTTATATTATTTCTTTCTCCATGTCGATGGCGACATGATAACCAAAAGCGGGAATATTTCAAGACGTCCTGCCAACATGTCAAACATCAGAACGAACTTGGAAAAATCCGAATACAGGTCAAAGTTCCTTGTGGGACCGACTAATGAAAGACCGGGACCTATATTACCAACAGCAGATGCCACTGCTGTGAAATTAGTCTCGAGGTCAAAATTGTCTATGCTTATAAGTAGAACTGAAATTGCAAACAACATTATATATACTATGAAGAAGTTGTTTGCAGAACGCAATACACTGTGAGATATGGATTTTTTGTCCATCTGTATTACTTTGACATTTCTGGGATGGCATAACTGTTCAAGCTCTTTCTTAACCGTCTTTAAGTAAATGAGAATTCTTGACACTTTGATACCACCACAGGTACTGCCGGCACAGCCACCAATTAGCATTAAGAGAACAAGTATACTTTTAGAAAACGAAGGCCATAGGTCGAAATCAGTTGATGCAAATCCTGCGGTTGTAAGGATTGATCCAACCTGAAGGAATGCGTGTCTGAAAGATTCTTCCATATTGTAACCTTTTCCGAGTATGTCACCCATAATAAATATAACTGCCAGCCAGAATATTATTACATAACCTCGAATTTCCTCCATTGTAATGGCTTCCTTGAATCGTTTGATCCACACAAAGAAAAAGAAATTGTAGTTAAAGCCCGATAAGAACAAAAAGACGGACAATACATATTGTATTGCAGGCGAATATTCTGCCATGGAAGTTGGCCTTACGCCGAAACCACCTGTACTTGTCGTTGTAAATGAAGTACATACCGCATCGTAAAGTGGCATTTTTGCCAAAACAAGGCTTATTATTTCAAGAACGGTCAGTGCAAAATATATTGCATATAGGTAAAATGCGGTCATTTTAACTTTAGGAGCAAGCTTGCCGACATTAGGTCCCGGACTTTCCGCTTTCATGATATGAAGATCCTGTCCGCCTGTAAGAGGAATAAGCGCGAGCATGAAGACCAGAACACCCATACCTCCAATCCATTGAATGAAACAACGCCAGAAATTCATACATCTTGGCAGTTTGCCACAGTTTTCAAGTATTGATGCACCTGTTGTTGTGAACCCTGAAATACATTCAAAAAGCGAATTCGTGAAGGATGGTATGGATCCGCTTATAAAGAAGGGCAGACATCCTACTATAGATAGAAGAAGCCATGCAAAAGCGGTCATAACAAATCCTTCTTTGGCGAAGAAACGCTCGTTTTTGGGACGTTTTCTGGTGAAAATATAGCCTATTATAAGATAGACCAGACTGCATAGTATGAAATATTTGCCGCAGGCTTCTTTGTAATATAAAGAGACTATAAACGGTAATATCATTAATGCAGCAATGATGTTAAGGATCCACCCTAACAGGTAGGAAATCATTAATTTATTCATTATCTGTATACCTCTGTTTTGGTAAAGTGTAAGCTGTCATTATCTACATTACTTGTCATGCAAGTATGTCCTTTATATCGGTAAGTCCCATGTCGGTTGTTACAACTATTACGGTATCTCCATTTTTGATTATATCCTTACCGCTTGGAGTGATAATCTTTCTACCACGGATTATGGCACAAATAAGCATGTTTTTCTTAAGCTGCAGTTCCATCAAAGGCTTGTTGGTTACCTTGGACTCCTGTCTTATACGAAATTCAAGTGCTTCAACCCTGTCATCGAGCATTCTGTAAAGAGTCTCAATGTTACTTCCAAAAGAATTCTGCAGTGCACGTACATATTTAATTATCGATTTTGCAGTGATGTTTTTAGGACATGCAATTTTACCGATTGGCAGTTCGTCTATAACTTCTTCAAAGGATACCTTGTCAACTTTGGTGATAATCTTAGCCTTGCCTACTTTATTTGCAAAAAGCGAAAGCATAAGATTTTCTTCGTCGAGATTAGTAAGCGATATAAATGCATCGGTATCATCAATACCTTCCTCTAAAAGAAGCT
Organism: uncultured Lachnospiraceae bacterium; assembly: GCA_902793335.1. Classification (GTDB taxonomy): domain Bacteria; phylum Bacillota; class Clostridia; order Lachnospirales; family Lachnospiraceae; genus CAG-590. Next base: position 3,018 of record CADBCZ010000033.1, on the reverse strand, counting down.
GTCGGTCGGACGCATCACCGTTTATTATCATTGTGTGTGGAAGACTCTCGGAAAGATGCTGACAGTGTTCGAAATCCTGCTCGATTATCTTGACCTGCAGATGCGCTGCATTAAGCTTTGCCGCAAGATAATAAGCTATCATACTTCCGCCTGTGATCATAACTGACTTGATAGGTTTTGATTTGATTCCGATTTTTGATAGAAAATGATGTATCTCCGCAGGAGGAATGATTATGTATAAGTTGTCACCGGAACATATTCTTGTATTACCGTCCGGAATAACAACCTCGTGTTCACGTTCTATAGCGCATATTAATGTGTTGCTGTGTATCTTTGATGAAAATTCGTGTACAGCAAGATTGTTAATAGGAGAGTCGTCCGGTACCTGAACCTGAATCAAATTGATTCTTCCTTTTGCAAAGGTTGTAACATCCAATGCACTTGGAATTTCGATAAGCTGTGCGATGCTTTCTGCACATGCATATTCAGGATTAATAGCCATGGAAAGACCAAGTTCCTCGCGAAGATAGTCAATCTCATCAAAATATTCCGGGTTACGGACTCTTGCAATAGTGTTACAATTGCTGGCTTTTTTGGCAATCAGACAACACAAAAGATTGATCTCATCCTTTCCTGTTACGGCAATAAGAAGATCACTTTCTTTAACACCGGCTTCCAACTGTGTCTTAAATGTTGTTCCGTTACCTACAACGGCCTGTATATCCAACTCGGACAAGGTCTTGTCCAGTTTGCTTTCATTAATATCTATAATTGTAATATCATGTCCTTCTTGATTGAGCTGCTCTGCAAGGGTATAACCTACCTTACCACAGCCGACAATAATTATATTCATAGATTCCTCCTGCTGTAAACGACTATGCTTGATTCGTTAACTTGTAAAAATACGTTCCATAATTATAACACTTATTTGTGATTATACAACTGTTATTTTATACATATTTCTTGATATGTACATATATTTTTCCTTTTCGCGTGCTGCCGCCTGCATGGTCAAAAATGAACTTGCCGTAACCCCTTACCGAAAATACGTCTCCGTCCTTTAATATAGTGCTGTTTCTGCCTGTGACTTTACCATTTAATGTGACACGTTTTTCTTCAAAAAGAGAGAGTGCTTCTTTTCTGGAACATTTAATTAATGAAGCGATTATTCCGTCAAGTCTAAGTGATGCTACAGGAAATTCCTCGTCTACCAAAATTGGAGTCAAGGCTGGTATATCTAAGTCGTTTATCTCGCATTTGACATTGGTATGTTTGACCTTGGTCAAATTGTCGCAGATAAAGTCTGCTATCTTTTCGAGGCAGAATACATAAGCGGTATTGTCCTTAATCATTATATCTCCAAGCACATTGCGCTCTATCCCTAAATTCATAAGCGCACCTAAAAAGTCCCTGTGATTAAGGTCGTCGGAAAATTTTGCAAGAAGTGGCGTGATCTTAATAAGAGTGATCGGGAAATGCCCTTCATATCCAAATTCTTCCACAGAGCCAAATCCAACTATCTGTCGTTCACATAATTCATTTCCGCCCAAAAGGGTGTGACTAATATATGCAATATCTTCCTCGATCTCATTAAGTAGCGACTGCTCATCAAGAGAAAGAAATGTGCTGTATGTGTAAATGTTCTGATTATATGCAGTTTTTGCAAGGTCCATAAGACGGGCCTTTACAATCTTGTCATCGGTCATATAAATGATCCTTTCTTACTCACTGATTTCCATATATTGTTATTTAATATTATACTACAAGATACAGAGATGTTCTACATGAATAATTCAGGCGATGTGAAATATAATCTATCTTTTTATCCAAGTGCAAGTGATATATTATTATTAGACAAACCGCCATGCATAAAAAATTTAAGAAAGAGTTTCGCGTACAAACCTCAATTAGTTCAACAAAAAAAGCCGGAGTACCGGCTTTTTTATAAATAATATATTATCTATATTTTTTTTCGTTAACTACTAAAACATTGCTATTTTATTCTGTTTGAGCAAATCTTTTAAATGTTCAATTTCCTCCTTTAAGGATTTAACTTCTTTATCTTTGCTCTGTAACTGTTCACTTTGATTCTGTAACTGTTCGTCTTTGCTCTGCAACTGCTCACTTAGATCTTCTATCCTCTTATCTTTCTCCTTGAATTCATCTTCAAAAAGATATCTAAATGCCTGCATATCCTTTCCCTCCTTCATCCAATCTTTATTGGCATTAAGTCTTGATGTAAGATTAAGTATCGATTCGATTCTTTTCCTACCTTCTATATCAGTTTCTTTTTCCGCTGCCTGAACAAGTCTTATCGCATCTTCCAAGGTCAGGTTATCTGATAACGCTTTAAGCCACAGGTAATCGTTACCCAATTCCCGTGTTACTATGACCTGGATATCTATATGGTCTTTTTTCAAAACATGATAAATGCCCTTTTCATATTTAGTTATATTATAACCCTTTTCATTAAAAAAAGACAGAAGTTTTTTGGGTCTGCCTTCTCGTACAAATGTAATTGTAATATCATCTATCGAGCATTCTTTATTACTGCAGGCATATAAGTACGCATATCCCATTGTTTTATAAAACTCATCAATTGATAATGGTTGTCTTGGGGATTTGTACTCGAAAATATTATACTTCCTGCATATCCTTCCAATCCCATTATGAAATGTTGTCTTTTTGATATCGTTTTCGGAAAGTGCTGTTTTTGTCTCTTCATTATCCTCCTGTGTCATTTGTTTCTCCTATACGTTGTATTTCACATGCGCAAATGATGTCATGATTATAACTGGCAAAAATATGAAATACAATGAATAAAGGATATAAAATTATATATATTTAATTTTTATTATGACAATACTATAAACAAATATATACATGGTGATATAAATATATAAAAAATGATATATTTACAAATTTGGGTTTGTAGGGATGTTTTATTTTCTTTTACGAACGCCGTATTACGATATATTATGGTATATTTTTATGTCTTGATTGTCCATGGATAAGAGT
>CADBCZ010000032.1:1246-35167 GCA_902793335.1 uncultured Lachnospiraceae bacterium | reverse complement strand
CAGACAAACTGACTATGCGAAATCTACGTTTTCGAGAGTTTCGCTAGTCCTTACTTGGACAGGTCGGTTGTCATAAAGATATGTTGATTGATACGTTATTTAACTTCTGCTTACTCTTCTGACAGCCGCACATGCCCTACGGCTAGAGCTGTTTTGTAAATTATTCCAAAACACAGCACAATTATGGCTGTCACTGAAGCCGTTTACAATATCAATATCTATAAAAGTTTCGACCACAACTTATAATCAATTCATAATTGTGCGTCTGTCATACAAACAGCTTAAACAAACCCAAATTTGACTGGAAAGAGAGGATATAACATGGAAAAGAAAATAGAGTTTGCGTGTGAGATAAATGAGGTCCATCCTGATCTTTTAAAGATAGTGGAAGATACGATGCCGGAGGAGACAGAACTTTATGATCTTGCGGAGCTTTTTAAGGTGTTTGGTGATTCAACAAGAATAAGGATATTGTTTGTGCTCTTGCAGGCTGAGGTTTGCGTGTGTGATTTGGCAGCTCTGCTTAACATGAATCAGTCGGCGATATCGCATCAGCTTAGAATCCTAAAGCAGAATAAGCTTGTAAAAGCTAGACGTGAAGGAAAGTCGATTTTCTATTCGCTTGCTGATGAACATGTTAAGACAATAATAGCGATGGGTCAGGAACATATAGAAGAGGATAACTGATTTTTGGAAGTTGTTCCAATAGAAAATCGTTGCAGAACATAGTTTCACAAAGAAATCAAAAACATACTTTATCGGAGTGACTATTGGAGGATATGAAAATGTCACAGAATCAATATAATTATTTTGCTTCAGTATATGACAGGATGATGGATAACATACCTTATGAGAATTGGAAACAGTATCTGTTGGAAATGCTTTATAAGTATGGTGTGCCGCCTTGCACTGATATTACCGAACTTGGCTGTGGTACGGGAGTTATGACAAGATTGCTTGCCAACGACGGATTTAACATGACAGGAATTGATATATCCGAGGAAATGTTAAATGTTGCAAAGGAAAAGAATATTGGAAATGTGGCATACATGAAGGCTGACATGCGAGATTTTACTTTAGAACATAAGCAAGATGCGATAATAAGTATCTGTGACAGCATGAATTATCTGCTCACGGAAGATGATTTTACAAAAGCATGTAAATGTGCATATAACAATTTGTCTGACAATGGTGTTTTTATATTTGACTTAAAGACTGAATATTTTTATAAATATGAGTTGGACGGAAGAAAATTCTCAGAGGATATGGGTGATTTCTCATATGTGTGGAGAAACAAGTATGATGAGAAATCTCATATACACAAGTATCATTTACTCTTTGATTGTAACGAGAGTGGAAAACATGAAATTAAAGAAGAACTACATAGGCAGAGAAGTTATTTTGCAGGTCAGATAAAGGAAGCGGCTCTTAAGGCAGGTTTTAAACATGGCGCGGCATATGATGCATTTACATTTGAAAAGCCTAAGAAGAGAAGTGAGAGGATATACATAGTATTCAGAAAATAGTGAAATATTAAACAAACGTGATAGGGGATTGTGGATTACCACAGTCCCCATGTTTTTCCGAAGAAATATATAATTCCCAGTATCCAGCTTGTAAAGATACCGTACAGGATTACAGGTCCTGCAATGGTGAATATCTTAACACCGATTCCAAATACCTGACCTTCCTTCTGATATTCGATGGCGGGTGCGGCGACGGAATTGGCAAATCCTGTAATCGGTACAAGTGCGCCTGCACCGGCAAAACGTGCAATGTGACCGTAGGCATTTAATCCAGTTAGGATAACGCTTAAAAGAACAAGTATCAGCGATTCATAGCTTGCTGCGTCTGTCTCTGAAACACCAAGTCTGTTTCTGAAAAACTGAAAAATAACTTCGCCTAATACACATATTGCGCCGCCTACCCAAAAGGCGTTGAAGCAGTTTTTGAAAACATTGTATTTGGGCGTTATCTGTTCAACATATTCGTTGTATTCCTCATTACTTAATTGTTGTTCCATATTCTGATATTATCCGATTATGCTCGGATATACTCCTTTCCTGTTATATTATTTATCTCCCAAACATCACGGCTTGGATAATATTAAAAACTCCTTTGCCTAGAGCGAGTGAACATATTACATAAGGCAGGTTCTTGGCTATATGAGTCTTTCTTGCATATATCGGGAAAGTGTCAAGCACCTCGGAGAGCCCGCCTATAAGAAATCCGGTGTAAATGCCACCGAAAAAACCTATTGCTATCAGAATTGCTATCCCCATTGCAAACGGTGGAAGAGCAGGAGTTTCAATGTCTAAAGTGTTGTATGATAAGAAGAATTGTAAAAGTGTTGCTATGAGAATTCCAATCATAAGACAATTCTCATATAATAAACAGTTTCCGGCGGTTCTGGTCTTTGCAGCGTATTTAGAGAATATTCCGAGTATGGTGATAAATGCAACAAATGCTGCTGCCGTGGCAAACCCTGCTGACAGACCGAATATGATTATTGAGAGATATCTTATTACGTTCATAGTATGTCCTCTTTATAAAGCTTTTTGCATATATTTATTGGATTAATGATGTTTACTTGACTTCTAAGCTTTCACCGCGTCTGTTTTTATCTTTAATTATTGTAGTGCCCATATCTTTTTCATATAGACGCATCTGTATCTCGAGCGGTGTTGGATCACTGGTTAATCTGCGATTGCCAATATGGTTAAAGAATAATACCATTCCAAGTCCAAGTCCTATAGAATAGAAGATGGATAAAAGCATAACTCCCTGTTTTGCATTGCCAATAAAAAGCATTGAGATGTAGGAAAAAAGTTCTTTTGCTCCGATATCAGTGTTGTAAGCCATGATCGCATATCCACCACCGAAAAATGCGACAAGGCATATAAAAAGGGTTGATAAGGATTCTTTTAAATTTTCATTTTTTGACCTTACCTTATATTCGATAATGAAATCCTCTTCGCCGAGGTTTTCAATCTGATAAGACGGATATTTTTCCTGTAAGAATTCTATCACCTTAAGAATTGATACTACAATCTGTCCCTGCTTATCAAATTTGTAAAAGTTCATATTTTTGATATCATTTTCTATTTTCTTATCTTTGCAGTACACAGTAAGAAAATCAGAGAATATTACTCCCGGATATTCAACTTCAGCACAATCGTTTGATTTGATGTAGATCGTTTCGCTCATGGACACTCCTTTATGCCGGAAGGTATATGTTACCGGCAGGATTTTTTAATTAAAATATAAGTATGATTACTTTTCTGAAAGTGTTTAAAGTAAGTTTACAGAAATAGTATTACTTAATTGTACAGGTTTTATGCATAAAAAAACTGCTGTCTTATTGTAAAGACAGCAGTCAAAGTGTTTAGATTCATTTATAATAGCTCTCCTGACTTACAAGAGGTTTATTTTATATAGATTTTTTTAGGTTTATTTGTTAGAATTAGGAAGGTTATAGATGACGTATTGCACTAAGGAGAACCTGATTATGGAATCAGATAAAAATTATATATTAATGATGTTTAATTGGAAAATTATTGGAATAGTTTTGTTATATACTATTGTGATGATATCATGGTTGCCAATTATAATATATGCTGCGATGATGACAATTTTTTTGGTATCTATTGGTATATTAGCAATAAAGGATTATATTTCAAATCAAATTAATAAGAGACATTGCTTTAATCATTCAATCCCCATTACATACAAAACGGTAGAAAAAAACACAATACATGAAAATAGTGATGAAGAGATTGATTGGGATGGATTTGATATAAATAATTACAAAGCAGAGAATTATAGAAAGATATACTATGATCATAAGAGGGAAGAGATAGGTAATTCTCGTTTTAGTCATTTATATTATTATCCGATTGGTGATTATTATTTGATTTTTGTATTCTGTGGAATGCTTGTTTTATCATTTGCTGAGTGGAGAATGGGCGAGTACGTTTATATGAGAGGGGCTGGACTGACTGCAGTTTTGCATCTTATTTTATACATTTATATTCCGGTGTGGGGAAGAAGATATTATATAGAAGATTGTAAAGAAGAGTATAGATACAATTATTTACATGGTTAAAGCGTTAAAAATATATGAAGAAAGATTAGGGAGGCACGTTATGGATTGGAAAGCACTCGTGGAATTGCTCAAAGGTCATATTGTATATTTACAGACTCATAATTTCCCGGATCCTGATGCTCTTGCATCTGCATTTGGAATGCAGGTGTTTTTGCAGGCGCATGGCGTGAAGAGTACCATTTGCTATGCGGGTAAGATTGATAAGTCCAGTACTAAGAAGATGATAGAGGTATTTGGTATAAATGCGGTAAATATCAAAGATATTTCTGATATGGCTGAAACAGATTATATCGTTACAATGGATTCACAGAAATATAATTCCAACATAACGGACTTTCCGGGTGATGAGGTTGCGGCGATAGATCATCATCCTACAATGATACCTTGTTCATATAAGTACAGTGATATTAGAATTTGTGGTGCATGCAGTTCAATGGTTACTGACTATTTTGTAAAGAGTAATACAACGCTTGATACTAACACTGCTACAGCACTTCTTTACGGACTTAAGATGGATACGGATTCATTTAACAGAGGTGTTACGGACTTTGACATAGAGATGTTTTCTTATCTTCATAAGATTGCCGATAATCAGAAGATTATTAATTTGTATCAAAATAATATGGAAATTGATGACCTTCATGCCTATGGTGAAGCTATAAGAAATATTCAGATTTATGGTAATGTTGGATTTGCAGCTATTTCTTTTGACTGTCCTGATGCACTTGTTGCGATGATATCTGATTTTATTCTGGGACTTGATGTGGTCGAATTTGCGGTTGTATATGCTAAGCGTAACGGTGGTTATAAATTCTCTGTGAGAAATGAGACGATGTATTATCATGCCGGAACCGTAACGCAGGAGGCCTTGAAGGACCTTGGCGGCGGTGGTGGTCATTTTGCCATGGCAGGAGGAATGATAACAGCAGATAAGTTATCACTTCTTGGAAATAACCCGGAATTTGAGATAAGACAGAGATTCCTTGATGTAATCAAGAAAACTAAAGCTAATATCAAGAAGGAAGAAGATGAGTGATGTTAAGAAAAATTGGTATTGTAATATTAATTTTGGTTGAATTATTTTTGCTTTGTTTTTCGAACATTTCTCTCCCGTTTCTTGAGGTGGCAAGAAAAATCGATAATGATCTGTTTTATGTAACAGACGCAGTCATTATTGATAAGTACGAGGATTACAATTCATCCGGTAGGAGAAGTATAACAAAAACATATATTGATGTTGAGTTTACTATAGATGGAAAGACTAAAATTGCATCAATTTATGGTTCTGCAAATGAAAAAGAAGATAATGTCGGCGATAATTTGACAATTGTTCAATCGAAAAATGAATGGTTTACATATAGGATTCCATTTAAATATACTGAAAATGATTTATCGGATTGTGTGTGTTTTTGTATCGGACTAGTTTTATTATATCGATTAATTACAGGTGCACCGTCTAGATTAAGTAAAAAACAAATCATAAAAGATAATCGGAAAAAGACAGTTGAATTATTGATTTACTATCACGAAAATAATCAGAATAGAAGTAGTGAATGTGAACAAATTAAGAAGTATTTGAAAAAGGAAGAGGCATTAAAATTATATAATGATTTGGCATTGATTATTGAAAAGGTTCAGCTTGATGAATTAATAGAATATGGTTTTCTGTTTAGGGAAAATACTGACGGAGAATTTGAATTTATTACTACAACAGATGATTTTAGAAAGAAACAACAACTTCAGGGACATATAATTCTACGAGAAGTTGAAAACGGATATATAGTATACAGTATTCGTGATGATTGCATTTACTTTTACAATAATAATACATATAAATACGAGTTTATAGTTGGTAGTTTGATTAAATATTTAATTATGATTAAAAATAATAAATTAGTAGTAGGATATGTCGGTAATTCAAAAGAATAGATTTTATGATTTGACGGTTTAATAGATATGCATTATAATCATTCGTTAGTTGTAAAATTCAATATGTATGTATTAGGAGAAAATGATGGAAAAACAGCGAATCGTGGTTAAGGTTGGAACCTCCACATTGACAGGAGAAAATGGAGCTTTGATGCTTCGTACTATCGACAAGCTGGCACAGGTGTTGTCGGCACTTCATAACGAAGGTAATCAGGTGATACTTGTATCATCGGGTGCAATTGCCGTTGGAGTTAATAAGATGAGACTTCCCAGAAAACCTGAGGATGTTTCCATGAAACAGGCGGTAGCAGCAGTTGGACAGTGCGAATTGATGCATATTTATGATAAATGTTTCGGGGAGTATGGCAACATTGTAGGACAGATTTTGCTCACTGCTGATGATATAGCGGTTAAGGCAAAACGCCGTAATCTGAAAAATACATTTGAGGCACTTCTTGAAAATGGCATGATTCCTGTTGTAAATGAAAATGATTCGATAAGTCATGCGGAAATAGAGTCTGAGAAGAAGGTGTTCGGTGATAACGATATGCTTTCTGCTATTGTTGCAAAGCTTACAGAGGCTAACCGACTTATAATTCTTTCGGATATAGAAGGACTATATGATTGCAATCCACATATTGATCCTAATGCAACTCTCATTCATCGTGTTGAGGATATCAATGATGATATAAGAAGTCTTGCCACAGGTACCAGTACCAATCGAGGAACGGGTGGAATGGTGACAAAGCTTGAGGCGGCAGAATATGCTACAATGCATGGAATAGATATGCACATAGCTCATGGATGTGATCCTGAAAATATATATAGAATACTTGAGGGCGAGGATTGCGGAACCCATTTTGTGAGACGTGGATGATATGTAACAGCTAAAATAACATTGGGACATAAGATGCTTTTGACACATATATCATAATATAATTTTTACAAAACTCGTTTTGTTATAGTGATAGGTATTTGGAAAAAGGATGATATGATTATGAATTACAGAACAGTTTCGTATTATAAAGAATTCAAATGCATAGGTGGAGCATGTGAGGACTCATGCTGTGATAACTGGGAGATTGATCTTGATGATGAATCTCTCAAATTCTATATGTCGCAAAAAGGTGATTTCGGAAAACGCATGAAGAAATGTACAAGGGTAAAGGATAAGCAGTTCATTCTAAATGGTACCAGATGTCCGTTTCATAATGATGATGACCTTTGCGATATATATATTGAACTGGGTGAGGAAGCACTTTGTCAGACATGTACCAACTTCCCAAGACATATTGAGGAGTTCGATGATCTGAAGGAGGTAAGTCTTACGATGTCATGCCCTGAGGCGAGCAGGATAATGCTTTCTAAACAGGATAAGATATCATTTACTTGTAAAGAGGGCAGTGACAGGGAATATGGACTTAAGGAATTAAAGCCGGTAAGCCGATTTGCCTTCTGGAAACGCGGACATGAGAACAAACTTGATGTACCTCTGTTTGATGAGCTTATCAAAGCACGTGAAACAATATACAGTATATTGCAGGACAGAAGTATATCTGTAGTATTAAGGGCATTATATGTTATTTCCTTTGCAGAAGAATTACAGGAAAAAATTGATGAAAATGAATATAGCGCCATAGCTGATCTAATTGCAATATATCAAAATCATAGAGAAGAAAGAGTACACGTTAAGGGATGGGATGTGAAGGAATGTGTTGACGATCCTGAGTATATGGGACATAAAGTACAGTGCGCGGGTCATCCGCAAGTAATATGTATGCTTAATTATCTGGATATTTATGAAGGACTTGAAAATATTATACCTGAATGGAAAAATACTTTGGCGGAAGGAAAGAAACACATTGAATCGGTATATTACTGGCAGAATATGAATGGTTTCATGAACTATTATAAGGATAAGGAGTATGAATTTGAACATATACTGGTCTATTATATCTTCAGTTATTTCTTAGGCTCAGCTTATGATCATGATGCATTGACCAAGGTTAAATTTGCTGTTGTTTCATATCTTATAATTTTAGAACTTGATGTGGCAAGATGGGTCTTAAATGATAAGAGTTTTACTTATGAAGATCAGGTGTCTATAGCGCATGCTTATTCTAAAGAGGTTGAGCATTCATATGATAATTATGAATCTTTACAGTTGGTTCTTTCTGCACATCCCAATTTGACCACAGATAATTTGCGTAAGGAATTAGAATATATACTTAGTATTGAGAGGGCAAGTTAATGATTCAGGATATTGCGCCATATAAATTGAACAATTCATTTTATCCGGAAAGGACAATAAGACCGGAGGATAATGTAATAGTTTATAAGGACAGGCAGATCTTAGTGAGAGTAGATAAAGAGGATGACACTTTTGATTTTCCAAAGTTGTCTGATATATGCAAGGAAACAAAATGTGTCAAGTTATCAGAATGTTTTGAAGACGGAGAATTTGAACACGATCAATTTATTTATCTGTTTTCAATTGATGAAAAGTATTACTTTCTATATAACAGCAATGATATAGATAATATCAAAATCGATGACAGTTTTGAGTATAAGCTTGTCAGAAGTCTTACAAAGCATCCGCAGAAACCGCAGATCAACGCATTTGCGGCATTTACTGCGATGCATCTTGCAGAATGGTATGGAAGACAAAAGTTCTGTAGCAGATGCGGACATCCCTTGGTTCACTCAGAAAATGAAAGAGCCATGAAATGTGAAGAATGCGGGTATATCATTTATCCGCGGTTAAATCCGGCTGTGATAGTCGGAGTCAGAAATGGGGATTCATTACTGCTTACAAAATACAGACAGGGTTATGGCTATAATGCATTGGTGGCAGGTTTTGTCGAGATCGGGGAGACTTTAGAGGAATGTGTAGCAAGAGAAGTCATGGAAGAAACGGGGTTATCTGTCAAGAATATAACCTATTATAAGTCTCAGCCATGGGGAATAGCCGGAGATATTCTGGTTGGTTTTTATTGTGATGTTGACGGAGATGATACCATTCACATGGATGACAATGAGCTTAAGTATGCAGAATGGGTGAGACGGGAAGATATAGAGCTGCAGCCGGCTAATTACAGCCTTACCAATGAGATGATGAGGATGTTCAAGAACGGTAATTATTAATGGATAAAATCATTTTGAAGGGCGCATTGTATATAATGATGCGCTCTTTTTATGAGTTTGATTACGGGTGAAATTCTTTAATTAAACACGCCTGCTTTAAGTCATATTCTTCAAAATTTTGTTGCTTTTTTATAAAATGTATAATATTTAGGGTTTTTTATAGAAATATTTGGTAAATAATTTTTGTTAAATGTAATTGTAAATCGTAAAAATATTTGTTATTATTTACCATACAAAGCCCAGAGGCATATATAACAATTATTAACAGCATGGAAATGGGAATTAGGGAGCCGTATTTTCATGCTATATTTTTTTATGAGAAAGGAAGGGACAATTTTTAATGAAGAAGGTCGAAAAAAGGTTACTTTCATGGCTTATGGTCGTGGCAATGGTGTTGAGTGTGGTACATATTTCAGTACCGGTGAAGGCGGAGGAACATTCAGTATCAGATTCGAAGGTTGATATCGGAACACCTAAAATGGATGGAACAGATACAACAGATAATGGCATTGAACGTGCAAAGTATGTGTTTAATAACACTTTGAAGATTGAGGGAACGGAAATTAGAAGTGTTTCTGTTCAATTTGTCTCGGTTGCGACAAAGGGTGTAGAGGAGATTAAATATACACCTGAAGCTGAAAATGTATCTGAGTCAACGAAAAAATTAGCTCAAGATGTTGAAATTTCATCATTAACTTCAGGGAATCAGACTCATTTGCTTCTTAACTCGAAAAAAACCAATGAAAAAGGTGATATCCTACCATTAAAGGCTGAAGAATGGGAAAATATTTTAAAAGAATGTATTAGTATATATATAGAATCGGAAAAAAGCCATTCTATAATGGTTTCGGTTAGCGAAAAAGTCAATTTTGGACATGATAATCTTATTGAATATAATGCAAATAATGGTCATTACTATGAATTGGTACAAAGTAAAGAAAACTGGGATAGTGCAAGAGAGAATTCATTAAAGGCAGACAGTATGGGTCCTTTATATGAATCATACTTGGTAAATGTAACCAGTTCGATTGAGAATGCCTTTGTATACACAATCTGTCGTACCACAAGCTGGATTGGAACAACTTGTGATCCTTATGCTAAGCTTGAAGGCACATATGATAAAAATACAAATACTATTACATATAAAGGCAATATAAACGATAGATATGGTTATACATTTGATGAAGGACAATATAGAAGATATAATGAGAATGTTATAGCATATTGGTTCTATGTGGATGGTCCTGAAGCAGGAAAAGTAATGACATATGGTCCGGCACAGGAAGATTATTGGAATCATGGAAATAATAGTAAGAATACTATGAAACCTGCTATAAATGGTGAAACAATAAAACCGGATTCTTTTCATACGGCAGCTTATGGGGCGTATGAAACAGATACTGACAAGTGGAATAACCAGGGTGATAATAATTGGACAAATCCTAATAGTTATAAAAAAAGTGCTGTATATGAAGCTGATTTGCTTACTGATGATAATAGTGGTATAAATGAGCCGAATAACTGTCCTTATGATGATAAGAATGGGCGTTTACCATATAATGAAAGATACATGGTTATATATTCCAGAGAGGATAAAGCTAACTATAAATGGATGATTCCCAGTATGTGGAATGATTTTAATAAAATTAATACTGATTATATAGGTTCTTATATTATCGAGTATTCACCTAAACCGGGTGAAGTGCCTGATGTCACTCTTGATAATAAGCAGTCTATCGTTGAACTCGATGGTAAAAATAATCAGACGATAACCGGTGAGAATTTTGGTGTCAGAGGTAAGAGTGATCCTTTAACTGTAAATGATATTGTTAAAGAAGAGAATGGTAATGTTGTAGTAACGGTTAATGGTAATCCATCAAAATTAGATCCTGAAGTATCACCTGAGGATCTGAAAAAGGTTAATGATGCCATTGACAAGAATGAATCTGATGTAGTAACGGTTACTGTCAAAGATAAAACTACTAAGCAGGAGATACCGTTGCAGATAACGATTGTTCCACAGAATGTTATCGCACTTAAGAGTGCAGAGACTGATCCATATAGAAAAGATCCGGCACATTATATTGCAGGAGAAAAAATCACACTTGAAAATGTTACTTTAAATGATGGAACAGTATATACAGACGAACAGTTAAAAAACGGTAACTTCAGTTATCAATGGCAGTATGCTGAGAATGATACCGATACATGGCATGATATTCCGGCTGCTACAGGTATTAGCTTATCAGAAAAGAATACAAAGAAGTATGCCGGCGACAAGGTGAGACTTGTAATCTCTGTTGCAGGCGATCTTAAGAATGCCGTTGCTGATCCTAACAGGAAATTGTATGTAGACGGTGATGGATATTCTGATACAGATGCTGATATTACCGGTACATATATAGATAACTACGTAATAAATGCATCTGACTTTATCGTGAAATTGAATGATGCTAAAAATATGGATGATGCGGCAGCTATTACTGCGGCAGATGCATCAGCAGAGCTTAATAATAAGACAGGTTTTAAAGAGAATAAGCCGGTAACGGATTCTGATGTTGAGAATACGCTCAAAAAGGTAACAGCTCCCGGTGATGTAGATGTTACATTTAAGTCAAAAAGTGATATTAACGGAAAATCATATACAGTTAAAGACACTGTAACTGCTCATGTTGTAGATAATGAAGCAAACAAAGAAGATAGTGGTAAGAAGTACGAGATTGGTGCTAATGATATTACAGTAAGTACCACAATAGCAGAGACATTTAAAAATGCCAATGTTGACTCTAAACATGCAAAAATATTAGCAGAAAAAGCAGGTGTAGTGGTTGTCAGCGATGGAGTTACGGTAAAGAATCCGGTTATTACAGTTAAATACAAAGCCCCCTCTCTCGAACCGGAAAAGGGTGTGTATCCTGTAACATATGTATATACATATGCTGATGAAAAGACTGTAGAGGTTGATGGAATAGTTACTGTTGAAAAGCCATTTTTTGAAGTAACACCATCTAATCCTGATCCGAAGGCTGAGGATCCAAAGAAGGGTATTGAAGGACCGGTTGAGGATCCTACAAGTAGCGGTAATAATTATGTATATAAAATACACCTTGATAATGATGTTCCTTCTGTGAAATTAAAGCCGGAAATTGATAGTGCTGATATAATTGGTTTAACAAATGAAGATGGTGTGAATATCACTCCGATTCCAACAGATGGAGTATATACTGTTGAAAATGTTCCTACGGAAGGTGATGTGACTGTCAAGTATACAGTTAAGGGTAATGTTCCGGGTGAGGAAGATAAACCACCTTATACCTATACTTACATAATCGACAGAGCTAAGAGTGATGATGCCACTATTAAGGATGCTGAACCGGGACCGGGCTCGACAGAAGACAGAAAGATTGTTGAGATAACAACAGATAAGACTGAATATACATGGTCCATAACATTAAATGATCCTAAGGCAACGGTAGAATCAATAACTAAGGATTCAGGTAATGGTAATCTTAAATATCCGGTTAATGAGGGAGATGCTAAGGATAAATTTACGGTTGATAATCTTAAACCGGGTGAGACAACAGTCGTTGATGTAGTAACTAAGGCTGAGAATGGTGATAAGCTCACATATGAGGTTAGAATAACCAATAACAAGAAGAGTGACAATGTCAATGTTAATACAGATACAACAGATCCTACACCAAAGGATTCTTCAGACGATCCAAAGATAGAAGACCCTGTAGGACCAAAGACAGAAGCAATAGATAATGTGCAAGAGGATGTAAAGGATATAACTATCTATGTTCCTAACAAGGTAACATCATTAGAAGTGATACCTACACGTGAGGATCCCGGTGCTGAATTCGTGACAGATTTCGGTAATTTGGGATTAAAGGTATATGATGGAACAACAATTGATAATGCTAAGAGTTCTGTAACAGCATATGATGCTAAGTTTACTGTGAAGGATCTCAAGGTGAATGCTGACAGTAAAGTAGCAGTTAAGGTTAAATCAGCAGATGGTACAAAGACTTGTGTATATCGTTACACGATAAAGAGGGAAAAGAGTAATAATCCTGAAGATGGTGTTAAGATTGATACAACAGCAGATCCGGTTCCGGAATCACTTGAGGATAAACCTGTAGTTGACGACAAAAAAAATGCTGAAAAAGTTGGTGATGAGTTAGTTAAGAAAATAACAATCACTGTTCCATCAGAACAGGATAAGGTTGTAGTTCATGCAACTCCTAAAGAAGGAAAGCTTGATAAGACTTATGGCAAAGATGGTCTTTTGATAGTAGATAAACCTGATGATGCAACAGTAACAACAAATATTAAAAATGATACTGATCCAACATTTACCGTAGAAAAATTATCCACAGATAAAGATACAGTAGTTTCTGTTAAGGGAGTATCTAATGATGAAGGTAATATTGTTATATATGAATACACTATCAAACGCGCAAAGGGTGACAATGTAAATGTAATAACAGATACAACAGATCCTACACCGGAAGATCATACAGATGATCCTAAGATTGAAGATCCTTCGGCTCCTAAGAATGAGGATATAGATGGTGATGGTATTGAAGAACAGGTTAAGGATATCAAGATAAAGGTTCCTAATAAGGTTGTTACATTAGAAGTCATCCCTACTCGTGAAGATTCAAATGCATCATTTATTACAACATTTGGTGAATCAGGAATCAAGGTTGATGCGGGAACTATTGATCCTTCTATGAGTTATGTGAAAGATAAAGAGGCAAAAATAACAGTTACCAAATTAGAGGTTGGTGAACCGAGTATAGTATCTGTTAAGGTTGTATCAGCTGATAAGACAAAGACATGTGTATATCGTTATACTATTGAAAGAGAAGATGAGAAGCTTACTGATGATGGAGTTAAGATCAATACCACAGCAGATCCCGATCCTGCACATCCGGAGGACAAGCCTGTAGTCGATGACGATAAAGCACCTGAAAAGGTTGACAATGAATTAGTCAAGAAGATTACTATCACAGTTCCGTCAGCACAGGATAGTGTTAAGGTTAATCCGGTTCCCGAAGAAGGTAAGATTGATCCTAAATATAACGGCATAGGATTAAAAATCACAGCAAAACCTGCCGGAGTTGGAATTGTTAATAATATTGGTGATACTACACCTTCATTTACAGTCAATAAGCTTCCGGTAGGAAAAGATACGGTTGTATCGGTTAAGGGTGTATCTGATGACGGTAATAATACAATTATATATGAATACACAATTAAGAGATTAAGTGATGACAATGTAAATGTTGATACAAAGACACCTGATACAACACCGGATGATCCATCAGATGATCCTAAGGTTGGAGAAGCTTCTGAACCTAAAAATGAGGATGTAGACGGTGATGGTAATGATGAGCAGATAAAGGATGTTAAGATTACAGTACCTAATAAAGTGACTACATTAGAAGTGGTTCCTACTAAAGAGGATCCTAGTGCAACATTTGATACATCATTTGGAGATTCAGGAATTAAGGTTAATGACGGTACATCTATTGATAAGGATAACAGTTTGGTAACACCTAAAGAAGCTAAGTTCACAGTAACAGAATTAAAAGCAGGTGAGCCGAGTGTAGTACTAGTTAAGGTTACATCGGCAGATGGTTCTAAGTCTTGTGTATATCGTTATACTATTGACAGAGAGCCGAGTTCGGATGCTGCTATCAAGGGCGTGGATACAGAGCCCGGTGCAAATGATGATGAAAAGGTTGTTAATATTACAACTGATCAGCCTGAGTACACATGGCCTATAGAGTTAAATGATCCTAAAGCAACAGTAGTAAGTATTGATAAAGTTTCAGGAGATGGCAATGTAACATATCCAGAGGGAGAATATCCAGAAGGAAAGAATAATTTTAAGATTTCTGATCTTAAACCGGGTGAAACTACCGTTGTTAAAGTTGTTACAAAAGCAGAAAATGGTGATAGTCTTACATATTTGGTCAATGTGACAAATAATAGTGTCTTAGAACCTACAGCTTTGGGAACTACATCAGATTCAGTTAATCCGGCAGATATTGTATATGAGAAGACTAATCCACAGGATAAGATAGAACCTATTGATCCTAATAAAAAGATTGCAACAGCAAATGCATTAAAGATTAACGGCGTATTGGTTCCTGATGATATGTATTCTGTAAGTCCTGACGGAAAGAAATTGATTATCAGCAGAGATTATCTTGCTACTTTGGCAAAGGGATCATATCCTGCAGTATTGACTTACGCAGATGGAACAGAGCAGAACTTCAATGTATCAATTCTTGATTATGATGAGACTACACTTGTTAAGAATCCTCCTTTATTCTCAATGTATAAGGAGATAGTGCTTAAGAAAAAGAATACATTTACGGTTAATCTAAAAGGTATAACAGATTATGCTCAGGTTACATCTAAGATTACAGCTAAGGGAAAGAAAGCTAAGTCAGTAGTCAAGATCAAGCAGCAGAATAATGGTGATGTTCTTATAACACCTAAGAAGACAGGAAAGACTCAGGTTACATGTACGATCATCCAGAATGGTGCTGAGTACAAGGTTGTAGTTGATATCAAGGTACTTAAGGAGTACAAGGGAACCTCTAAGAACTTTAACTTAAAGACAAAGGGTCTTGTTAAGACTTCCGGTGAGCTTCCTGAATTTAACGTATATAAGCGTATCGTTAAGGGTAAGAATACAAAGATTAAGTTCACAAAGGTTGCCACAGATGCTAAGGTTAAGTTCTATGTGGCCAACAAGAAGGAAGCTAAGTCATTAAAGATTGGTAAGGTTAAGAGAAAAGGCAAGACTGCAACATGTACCATTGTTGGTAAGAAGAAGGGCTGGGTACATCTTACAGCAGAGATTACACAGAACGGAAAGACATATTACACAAGACTTCTTGTTCGTATAGACGATGGAACTTGGAGCAATAAACAGATGAGTAAGTACCTTAAATAATTAAATATAGTTTATAGGTAGTACATATAAAAGCCGCATCGGATAATGCAAAGTCTTCGGTGCGGCTTTTGTAATTCTTTGGTTGACAATGAAAATCGTATAATATATAATTATAGCGTTTATAAATTAAAGGCTATGACGAAGAGAAGTAGCATAGATTATCGCTCACAGTGAGCAGGAGACAGTGAAAACCCTGCAGAATGAATCTTTGTGAATAACACTTTAACAGCTGCAATCTGAACAGTTAATAAGTAGGTGCGCCGGATGCTGACCGTTATCAGTAAGGTTTATTTAACCGATGAGGGACCGTTATAGATTATTGTTGTAATAATCACAAAGAACGGTAATTCAGGTGGTACCGCGGGAGATGTTTATACGCCCGTCCTGAGTGAACGTAAGAATGTTCGCCGGGGCGGGCTTCTTGTTATTATATTTAAAAAGGAGATAGTTATGAACACTAACAACATTTATCGTAACAGAACGCTTGATAATGTAAGTGAGCAGGACGTAGGAGCAGAGCTTACACTTGCAGGATGGATTGAGAACATACGTGATCATGGTGGAGTATCATTTATAGATCTTAGAGATATGTATGGAGTCATGCAGATTGTAATGCGTGATACATCTCTTCTTAACGGATTGGCAAGAGAGGATTGTATAAGTGTATCAGGTGTGATCGAGCATAGAGATGAGGAGACTTATAATCCGAAGATTCCTACAGGAACGATTGAATTAGAGGCTAAGAAGGTTGAGGTACTTGGCAAGGTATATCGCCAGCTTCCTTTTGAAGTTATGACTTCTAAGGAGACAAGAGAGGATGTAAGACTTAAGTATCGTTATCTTGATCTTAGAAATGCTAAGGTTAGAGACAATATGATATTCCGTTCTAATGTCATCAGCTTCTTGAGACAGAAGATGACTGATATGGGATTCTTAGAGATACAGACACCTATCCTATGTGCATCATCACCGGAGGGTGCAAGAGACTATATCGTTCCTTCAAGAAAGTTCAAGGGTAAGTTCTATGCACTTCCACAAGCACCTCAGCAGTACAAGCAATTACTCATGGTGTCAGGTTTTGATAAGTATTTCCAGATTGCCCCATGTTTCAGAGATGAAGATGCAAGAGCAGACAGAAGTCCGGGAGAGTTCTATCAGCTTGATTTTGAGATGAGTTTTGCAACTCAGGAAGACGTATTCAAAGTAGGTGAAGAAGTTTTATATGAGACATTTAAGAAATTTGCACCTGAAGGCGCTGCTATTACAGATACACCATTCCCTATTATAAGCTACAAGCAGGCTATGCTTGAGTTTGGTACAGATAAGCCGGATCTTAGAAATCCGCTTCGTATTATAGATGTGACAGAGTTCTTCTCAAGATGTACATTTAAGCCTTTCCATGATAAGACTGTAAGAGCTATCAATGTTCATGCCAAGCTTTCAAAGGGTCAGCATGAGAAGTTGTTAAAATATGCGCAGTCTATCGGAATGGGCGGTCTTGGATATCTTGAAGTATTGGAAGATATGACTTACAAGGGACCTATTGATAAATTCATTCCGGATGATATGAAGACAGAGATAAGAGATCTTGCAGGTCTTACAGCAGGAGATACGATCTTCTTTATCGCTGACGTTGAGGAGCTTGCAGCATCTTATGCCGGACAGTTGAGAACGGAGATTGCTGATCGTCTTGACTTACTTGAGAAGAATGCATACAGATTCTGTTATATTAATGATTTCCCAATGTTCGAGTATGATAAGGAGAGCAAGAAGATTATCTTCACACATAATCCATTCTCAATGCCGCAGGGCGGTCTGGAAGCATTAAATGAGAAAGATCCGTTAGATATTCTCGCATACCAGTATGATATCGTATGTAACGGTGTTGAGCTTTCATCAGGTGCTGTTCGTAACCATAACCTTGATATAATGGTCAAGGCATTTGAGATTGCAGGATACACAGAAGAAGATCTTAAGGAGAAGTTTGGAGCGCTCTACAATGCATTCCAGTTTGGAGCACCTCCACATGCAGGTATGGCACCGGGAGTTGACCGTATGATAATGCTTCTTAAGAACGAGGAGAATATCCGAGAGGTTATTCCGTTCCCTATGAACGGTAACGCACAGGATCTTATGTGTGGAGCACCTTCGGAAGTTACTGAACAGCAGCTTAGAGAGGTTCACATTAAGGTTCGTCAATAATAGCGATAATACTACGTAAGAGTTAAAAGAAAGCATATTATGTAAACAAACATAATATGCTTTCTTTATAGGTGTTAATTGTTATATATTGAATTATATCAGGTTAAAGATTGATTATGCCAGTCTGTGAAGCACAATGAATATAATTGCCAGTATAAGAAGAATTATGGCATGCTGATGAGTGATAATGCTATATATCCACGTTACAATAAGAAGCGTGATCAATATAAGCATTAGCGCTGAAAATAAAATGCGTAGTTTGGATTTCTTGGTGATTGCGGCGGCAAAATATGCAATTATCATTAATGCTGCAACAATCATTATAGCTATTAAGAATCCGTTCATTGTATCACCTTACCCATTAATTTTACAAATCTAGTATATGTGTAGTATATAATATATCTATATATAGTATATCACAAAACATTTGTTCGCACTAGCCTTTTGTTGATAAATTAATAAAAATTTAAAATTTACTTAAAAACGTATGCAAAATAATATGTATTTAATGATTAAATATTAGTAAAGGATTGAGGAAATGAAAAGAATTGTAGTTGGTATACTTGCACATGTTGATGCAGGAAAGACAACTTTATCAGAAGGGTTATTATATGAAAGCGGAATGATAAGAAAATTAGGACGAGTTGATTTTCAAAATGCATTTTTAGATAATAACGAGATGGAACGTGAAAGAGGTATTACTATATTTTCAAAACAGGCTGTAATAGAAAATGATAATACGGTAATCACTTTATTAGATACTCCGGGACATGTGGACTTTTCGGCGGAAATGGAAAGAGCCTTATGGGTGATGGACTACGCTGTATTGGTGATAAGTGCTGCAGATGGGATTTCTGGTCATACTATGACTTTGTGGAAACTTCTTGAAAGATATAACGTGCCGACATTTATTTTTGTTAATAAAATGGATCAGGATGGAGCGGATAAAACGGCTCTGATGGAACAGATTGAGCAGTTAAAAGGTAATGGTTTTGTAGATTTCACAAACTATGGCACGGATGAATTTTATGAGCAGTTAGCAGTGTGTGATGAAGAATTGTTAGAGAAATATCTCGGTGGTAGTACTATTGAAGATGATGAGATTAGGGAGCTTATCAAAAAAAGAATGGTATTTCCCTGTTGTTTCGGTTCGGCTCTGAAAATGGAGGGGGTTAAGGAGTTTTTCAATATTCTGGTGTCGATGACAGATGACGTTAATGGCAGTAAAGAGAATGATACGCCGGGAGCTAAGATTTTCAAAATCTCTAAGGATAATAAAGGAGAGCGTTTGTCATTTGCCAAGATAACAGACGGAGTTATCAGGGTTAAAGACATGATAGGTGCCGGGGAAACAGAAGAGAAGATCAATCAGTTAAGAGTGTATTCGGGTGAGAAATTTGAAACGGTTCAGGAGGTATATCCGGGACAGGTTGTGGCAATGACAGGACTTTTAAATACTCATCCGGGACAGGGCGTTGGTAATGAAAAGATGAATGAGACACCTTCGCTTACGCCTGTACTTACATTTACTGTTGAAAGCGATGATGATATTGATAAAAATATATTATTGAATAAGCTTAAAGAGCTTGAAGAGGAAGAGCCTGAACTACATGTTTTGTGGGATGAAAAGACTTCAACTCCTGTTGTTACCATGATGGGAGAGGTTCAGATTGAGATAATAAAACGTCAGGTGGCGGACCGTTTTGGAATAGATGTAAGATTTGGAGACGGAAATATTGTTTATAAAGAGACAATTGCTGACACTGTAGAGGGTGTGGGCCATTTTGAACCCCTTAGACATTATGCGGAAGTGCATCTTAAAATGGAGCCTGCAAAACGCGGAAGCGGACTTATATTTGCGACAGATGTTAGTGAAGACATGCTTGCTAAGAACTGGCAGAATCTTATACTTACTCACCTTGAAGAGAAAGAACATTTAGGAGTACTTACCGGATCAGCTATTACTGATATGTGTATAACTCTTGTCGGTGGAAGATCTCACACGAAACACACAGAAGGCGGAGATTTCAGACAGGCTACCTACAGGGCTGTAAGACAGGGGTTGATGCAGGCAGAGAGCGTTTTGTTAGAGCCTTACTATGATTTTAGGATGGAGATTCCATCGACAAGTATCGGAAGGGCAATGACTGATATAGAGGCTATGTATGGAAAGTCGGAACCACCTGAAATATATGGAGATATTGCGATAATAACAGGTAGTGCGCCTGTTTCTACGATGCGGGATTACTCAATCAAACTTAATTCTTATACCAAGGGAATGGGAAAACTTAATTGCGTATTTAAGGGTTATGATATATGTCATAATGCGGATGAAGTTATAGAAAAGACGGGCTATGACCCTGACTGCGACATCGATAATCCTAGTTCTTCTGTATTTTGCAGTCATGGTGCAGGTACGATAGTACCCTGGTATGAGGTAAAGGATAATATGCACGTTGAATCGGCTATAAGCAGTAGCGTTGAAGTTGAGAAGAATCATACTTCTATTAACGGAAGAGGAGTAGTCGATTATTCCATTGATGAAGAACAGATAAATGCCATAATAAATAAGACATCACACGCCAATGAGAGGGCTTCAAAACATGTCTACAAGAAGACAAAGCCTGTTATCAACACCGGATATAAAGGCAGGGAGAGAAGCAATAACGGTACGAAGTATCTGATAGTTGACGGATACAATATTGTACATGCCTGGGATGACCTTAAGGAGCTTGCAGATGGCAATCTTGATGGTGCAAGAACAAAGCTTATGGATATACTCTGTAACTATCAGGCATATGTTAAATGTGAGCTGATTTTGGTATTTGATGCATATAAGGTCAAGGGTAATATCGGTGAATTTTTTGATTACAACAATATTCATGTTGTTTATACAAAAGAAGCGCAGACGGCTGATGCATATATAGAACAGTTGACGCATAAGATTGCTAAAGAATATCAGGTGACGGTTGCAACCTCCGACGGACTGATTCAGCTTATAACCAGAGGACAGAATTGTATGGTCATATCAGCGCGTGAACTTAAAGAAGAAATCGAGCGTGCCAATGAATCAATCCGCCGTTTTATAGGTGCAGACGATTAAAGTTATACATTTTATAGTCATTGATTATTTTTTATACCAGGTTCATGGATTTCAAGGTCTGATATAGCTTTGCTATAGGCAGACCTACGACATTGTTATAGTCACCCTTGATCTCTCTTATATGGATAGCAAATGGTCCCTGAATACCGTAGGAACCGGCTTTGTCAAGAGGATCTCCGGTTTCTATGTAATTTTTGATCTCATAGCTTGTTATTGGATAGAAGGTAACGTTTGTCCGTTCGCTGAAGATTTCTACCTGTTTTCCGCTTTCGCCCTTGTATATAATACACACTCCGGTATATACCTGATGAGTGCGGTCAGAGAGCATTGAAAGCATGTCATATGCTTCCTGTTCATCTTCAGGTTTTCCTAAAATATCGTTGTTGTAGTGTACAATAGTATCGGCACCTATTACTATGAAATTGTCCTTTTTTTCCTTTTTTAGCTGTTGATATATGTCGTTAGCCTTAGTAAATGCTAGATTTTCGGCAATAACATTTGGGGTGTCCTCGATTGGCTTCTCTTCTGCCGATGATGGCATTATTGTAAATGATATACCGGCCTGTTCTAACAGTTCCTTACGTCTGGGTGAGGCAGATGCGAGTATTACAGGTATTTTATTGATCATAGTGAACCTCCTTATCTGTTCTGTTTCTTTATTCTGTCTGATACTTATATCATACATATATCAAATATGATTTGCAAGACTAGATAAACAATGATACAATCTATTTTTGATAGTTTTTATTCTAATCTTGAGAGGTTGTGAATATGAAAAAGGCGATTATTTTAGCCATAGTCGCGGCGGCACTTATATACATTGTCAGGTTGGCATATTATCGTGTTCCTGCTGTATCTGAGGCTGTGGCGACATATACTGACAAAGAATTTACAGAGGAAAATACATATTCAGATCTTCAAAGTCTGGCACAGAGGCTTGACGAGGAAATATTAAACGGAGGAGAATCCTTTTCTGTTTATTTAAAAGATATGAATATAAGCGAGATTGATAACATCAATCATGCGTTAAAAGGCATTTACGGAAGCGGTTCTACATATCAGAAGGTTGGAAAAATAGGAGATAAATATCAAAAGGTTGAGATACATATGAAACGTAATATCAATTATTACGTGCTAAAGGCTTATACGAACAATGAAACCATATCCGTAGAGATGCCGGAAGCTAAGGCACTTTATGGAATTGTCAAGGGTCTGATAAATACGGTGATAAAACCTGGAATGTCGGATTTTGATAAGGAACTTGCTGTTCATGATTATATAGTCACGCATTGTCATTACAGTGCCAATCCCAATCAGGAGAGTGAGAGTAACATTTACAGAGCCTATGGTGCACTTGTTGATGGGGATGCAGTGTGTAATGGATATGCAGAGGCAATAAAACTTATTATGGATTGTATCGGGATAGAGTCGAAGATGATTGTGGGCACTGCTGATGGAGTGGATCATGCGTGGAATCTTGTCAAATTAGGTGATGGCTGGTATCATTTAGACGCGACTTGGGATGACCCGCTCCCTGATCAGGGAGGAAAGACCATGCATCCGTATTTCAATGTTTCAGATGAGGTGCTTTCATATAATCATACATGGAATGTTCCTGATTATCCGGAAGCATCGGATATGCAATACAATTATTATGTGTATAATAACAGATATTTTGAGAACTTTGATGAGTATAAATCTCAGGCATACACAGAAATGGTTCAGCATGGGAATGACAGATATGAGGCTGTTATAGAGAATTTTGAGGAAAGTGATGAGGATATGCAATTCCTTTTTGACGATAGTCAGAGATATTCAAGTATCAACTGGCAGAATTTTGAAAGTGGAAAATACAGAGTTCTTGTTTTAGAAGCTAAGTAGTAATATGGAGGATGAAATGAACAGAGAACAGTTTTTGGACGAATTGAAGTGTGCTTTGGCAGGAGAAGTGTCTGCTAATGTTATGATGGAGTCACTTAGTTATTATGCCAACTATATAGATGATGAGGTAAAACATGGCAAAAGTGTTGATGAGGTTATCGAGGAACTTGGAAAACCTGCACTGATTGCAAAGACGATAATTGCCGCACAGAGTGGAGAAAGGAATGCAGACTATGAGTATACTGAAGATGGACATACAAGGACGGTTAGACATACATCTCCTCTAAAATCGCATTCTTTTGACTTGAGTAAAATTATATCAAGAATTGCTCTGGTATTTTTGATAATACTGTTTATTATTCTTTTCTGTTTGGTGATAAGGGTAGGTGTATGGGTACTTGTAACCTTTGGTATTCCTATTTTACTGATCATGGGAATAGTGTATTTGATAATGTATTTTGCAGGAGAAAAATGACACTGAAATAAAAAATTAAAAAAATTTAAAATAATACTTGACATTTTATACATTTTTGAATATACTATCACTTGTGTCAAGCGACATATGGAATCTTAGCTCAGCTGGGAGAGCATCTGCCTTACAAGCAGAGGGTCACAGGTTCGAGCCCTGTAGGTTCCATTGTGGCGAGGTAGCTCAGTTGGCTAGAGCACACGGTTCATACCCGTGGTGTCGAGGGTTCGAATCCCCCCTTCGCTACTAGATTATAACGTCGATTTCTTATCGGCGTTTTTTTGTGCTTATTTTTAATGACAATTACGTTAAGAAATGTTATACTTTCTATCTATGTGGATATAATAATTAGAGTCAGGTTTTTTATCAGGAGGTAACAGATTTGAATATTAAAAATTATTCAGTTATAAAGGAAGAGAATATTACAGAGGTTAACGGCACAGCGTATCTTCTAGAACATGATAAGACAAAGGCAAGAGTTTTATATGTTAAGAATGAAGACAAGAATAAAGTTTTTTATATAGGATTTCGTACACCGCCTGCTAATGATACAGGTGTGGCACATATTACCGAGCATTCTGTTTTGTGTGGTTCTGCGAAGTTCCCGGCAAAGGATCCGTTTGTTGAGTTGGCGAAAGGATCTCTTAATACATTTTTAAATGCGATGACATATCCGGATAAGACGGTCTATCCTATAGCATCGGTTAACGACAAGGACTACCATAACTTAATGGATGTATATCTTGATGCTGTATTTAACCCGAATACTTACAAGAATGAGAATATATTAAAACAGGAGGGATGGCATTATCATTTGGAAAATCCTGAGGATGAACTGACTTATAATGGTGTTGTATATAACGAGATGAAGGGTGCATATTCATCGCCTGAACAGATGTTGATGCAGGAAATTCAGCGCTCTTTGTTTCCGGATAACACCTATGGTGCTGATTCTGGCGGCGATCCTGTGAGTATTCCGGAGCTTTCTTATGAGGAGTTTCTTGATTTTCACAGAAAGTACTATCATCCGTCTAACAGCTACATTTATCTTTATGGAGACTTGGATATTGATAAAGAGCTTGCATTTATCGATGAAGAATATCTTTCAAAATATGAATATCTGGCGGTGGATTCAGAGATTAAAGAGCAGCCTGCCTTTGATTCATACAAAGATATCAGTGTGGAATATCCTCTTTCGGATGCAGACAGCGAAGAGGAGAATACTTATCTAAGCTATAATGTTGTGGTAGGTAACGGTCTTGACAGGAAACTTGATCTGGCATTTACAATTCTTGACTATGCGCTCATTGATGTTCCGGGTGCACCGATTAAAAAGGCTTTGGTTGATGCAAAAATCAGTAATGATGTATTCAGCTCCTATGAAGAGAGTGTAAGACAGCCGATGTATTCAATTGTTGCAAAGGGTTGTGATAAAGATGCAAAGGATGAATTTGTAGGAATAATAAATGATACTCTTAATTCAATAGTTGAAAACGGGTTTGATGAGAATGTCTTAAGAGGGGCAATTAATCATTTTGAATTTAAGTTAAGAGAAGCAAACTACGGAAGATATCCTAAGGGGTTAATGTACGGTCTCAACGTATTTAACAGCTGGCTCTATGATGATAACAGTCCATTTACATACTTGAGATATAATGATGAGATTGAGTTTTTGAAGTCACAGATAGGAACTGATTACTATACATCGCTTTTAAAGAAGTATGTTCTCGATAACACTCATAAGAGTATTGTGACAGGTGTTCCGAAAAAGGGACTCAACCAGAAAAATGAAAAGCTGGTGGCTGATAAGTTGAAGGCTTATAAGGATTTACTTTCATCTGAGGAGATAGATAAGTTAGTCGCAGATACCAATGAGCTGCTCGCTTATCAGGCTAAACCATCGACTAAGGAAGAGCTTGAAAAGATACCTATGCTCAAACGAGAGGATATCGGCAGGGAAGCATTTAAGATCAGAAATAAAGAGCTTGATATCAATGGAATAAAGGTTGTAAATCATGAGATTCCAACCAACGGTATTGCATATGTGGGTTATCATTTTATGCTTGATAAAGTGCCTCTTGCATTACTTCCGTATGTTGTATTATTAAGTAATATCTATAAGGAAGTGGACACAGACAGGAGGTCCTATGGCGAGCTTGCCAATGAGATAGATATAATATCGGGTGGTATTGGATTTTCGACCAATGTTATGGGCTCGTTAAATGATGAAAAGGGATACAAGGTGTACTTTGCCGCTAAGACAAAGACATTACTTGCAAACCTTCCTCAAACCTTATCTCTTATGGAAGAGATTATGTTTGAATCTGATATAACTAACAAAAAACGTCTTAAGGAAATAATTGCCGAGATATCTTCGCAGCTTAAGATGGGAATTATGGACAGTGGACATGTATCAATGGCCGGGCGTGTTATGTCTTATGTTTCAAAAGGTGCTTATATTAAAGAGATTATGGAGGGTATAGGATTTTATGAATTTGTAGAAGCTCTCAATAAGAACTTTGATGAGGCCTATGAAGGAATATGTAAGAATCTCAAAGCTGCGCTTCATGTACTTGCAAAGCCTGAAAATCTTATTATTTCCTATACCGGAACAGAGAATATAGAATCAGAGCTTGGCAATGCGATTAATAATCTCAAGGAAAGACTTAACAGTGACACTTCTGATGAAGGAGATCAGTCAATCGATATAGTTGCAAAAAATGAGGGATTTAAGACAGCCGGAAAGGTTCAGTATGCGGCTATGGGCGGTGATTTCAGAAAATCCGGATTCGAATACACAGGAGCGCTCTCCGTATTACAGGTGATTTTCTCATATGATTATCTGTGGTTAAATGTAAGAGTATCCGGTGGAGCATATGGATGTATGTGCAGCTTTAACAGAACAGGCGAGAGCTACTTTACATCATACAGAGACCCAAATCTTTCAAGAACATATGATGTGTATAGGGGTGCGGCTGATTATGTCAGAAATTTTGAGGTTTCAGATCGGGATATGTTGAAATATATTATCGGTGCGGTTGCAAAATTAGATATGCCGATGACACCGTCTGCAGAGGGAAGTTATTGCTTTACCTGCTATCTGCTTGGAATAGATGATGAGAGACTTCAAAAAGACAGAGATGAAATCCTTGCGTGTGATGAGGATGCTATCAAGGCACTTGCACCATATATCGAGGCTATAATTAATGAGAATAAGATTGCAGCTCTTGGTAATGAAGATGTTATTGCTAAGGAAGCTTCATTGTTTAAAGAAGTCAGAACACTGGCTTAGTTGAAAAAGGAGAGAAATATGTCAGATTTTAAATCAGGCTTTGTAACGATAATCGGAAGACCTAATGTTGGAAAATCAACTTTGATGAATCATTTAATCGGACAAAAGATTGCCATAACAAGCAATAAGGCTCAGACTACAAGAAACAGGATTCAGACTGTATATACCTGCGAGGAAGGACAGATTGTGTTCTTAGATACACCTGGAATCAACAGAGCCAAGAATAAGTTGGGTGAATATATGCTTATGGCTGCCGAAAATACATTGAATGAGGTTGATGTCATTTTATGGCTGGTTGAGCCTACTACATATGTCGGAAGAGGTGAGCAATATATAGCGGAGAGGCTTGCTAAGGTCAAGACTCCCGTAATACTGGTGGTAAACAAGACTGACACTGTTTCGGATGGTGAAGTTTTTGAAGCGATTAATACATACAAGGATATATATGATTTTAAGGAAATTGTGCCGGTTTCCGCGCTGAAAGATAAAAACACGGAGGAGCTTATAAAGACTGTATTTGAATATCTTGAGCCGGGTCCACAGTTTTATGATGAAGATACCATAACAGATCAGCCTGAGAGAGCTATTGTTGCCGAGATGATCAGGGAAAAGGCGCTGAGAAGTCTTGATAAGGAGATACCTCATGGTATAGCTGTTGTTATAGACAGGATGAAGGATCGTGAAGGTGGAAATATAGTTGATATAGACGCAACGATAATATGTGAACGTGATTCCCACAAGGGTATCATAATAGGCAAAAAGGGAGCAATGCTCAAAAAAATAGGTTCTCAGGCTCGCCTGGATATGGAAAAATTATTAGATACCAAGGTTAACTTAAAGCTTTGGGTTAAGGTGAAAAAAGATTGGAGAGACAGTGAATTTCTGTTAAAGAATTACGGCTATAACGCAAATGGTGATCTGTAATGAAAGAAAAGGTTGAGTTGACGGGAATTGTACTTGGGAGTTATCCCGTTAAGGATTATGACAAGAGAGTGGTGCTTCTTACAAAGGAAAGAGGTAAGATTACTGCCTTTGCCAATGGTGCCAGGAAAATGAATAGTGCATTTTCGGGAATTACCGAACCATTTAACTACGGAAAGTTTTCAGTGTATGAGGGTTATGATGCATATAGATTTGCAGGGGGAGAGATAAAAGAATATTTCCAGAAAGTCAAGAATGATATCGAAGGGATATGCTACGGTTCATATTTTTGTGAAATATTAGAGTATCTGTGCGTTGAAGGCGTCGGAGATGCAGATATTCTCAACCTTTTGTATATGAGTCTGAAAGCTCTTGAGAAAAAGATAGTTCCTTATAATCTTATCAGAAGAATATACGAGTTAAAGGTTCTTTCACTAGAGGGAGAAATGATGTCAGCTTTTTTCTGCGCAAAGTGTGGAGAAGAGAAGGTGACGTCTTTTGTTTCGTCTCTAAACGGTTTGGTTTGTGATGATTGTAAAAAGTATGTTAGTGACAGCTATTCCATGTCAGAATCAGCGGTATACACTATACAATACATTTTGAGTTCTCCAATTAACAAGTTGTACTCGTTTAATATTAAAGAGGATGTTTTTGCGCAGTTAGATCATGTAATTGATATATATTTTACTGAACACATAGATAAAAAATTCAAGTCATTGGAAATTCTTTCGACTTTAGCTTGAAATATTATTAATTCTCTAGTAGAATATACGGGTTGATATTGTAGAGCAATAGTGGCTGGCGGGGAAACGTGCAGCAGCTGTAAAAATATACAATATATTAGAAAATGTGAGGTGTGCACAATGAGAAAGCTTAAGAGGATAGCCGGATTAATAGTTGTTGTCGGAATGTTGACCGGTTGTACCAATTATGCAAAGCAATATGATAAGAATACTCTTATAGTCAACAGAAACGGATCGATTGTTGAAGTTTCGGTAGAGGATTTCAAGGATTCCAAAGTTAAGGCCGAGGATATTGAGTCTTACGTTAGTGAGCAGATTGATAATTATAACAGTAACGTCGGTAAAGGCATTAAGATGGTTTCAATTGATGATGAAGATTTAAGTCATGTCAAGCTGGTTATTTCGTATGATGATGTTAACAGTTATGATGCATTTAACCTTTTGGAATACACATTGACAGACGTTAATGATATTGCAGAGGAGAATTTAACAGGAAGCTACACCTCCGCACAAGATAAGAAAGCTAAACCGTCAGATATAATTGCTGAGGGAAAAGGAAAAGTTATGATAATCTCAGAGGCTACGGATGTGGTTGTCAAGGGCAGTATTCTTTATTATAATGACGAGGTTTCAGTCAAAGACGGTGTTGCTACCACGTCAGGCAAAAAGAGTGCTGTTATAGTATTTAAATAGAGTTAATAATCAAAAAATAATAATAAGAGGCAGGTAAGAAAAATGGAAAAGTCATTTGATAAGATTGTTGCATTGGCAAAATCAAGAGGATTTGTTTATCCCGGTTCAGAAATCTACGGAGGTTTGGCTAATACATGGGATTACGGTAATCTTGGTGTTGAACTTAAGAACAATGTTAAGAAGGCATGGTGGAAGAAGTTCATTCAGGAAAATCCGTATAACGTAGGTGTTGATTGTGCGATTTTAATGAATCCGCAGACATGGGTAGCATCCGGACATCTTGGAAGCTTCTCAGATCCTCTCATGGACTGTAAGGAGTGTCATGCAAGACATCGTGCAGATAAGCTTATTGAGGACTATGCGGTTGAGAATAATGTTACACTTGAAAGTTCAGTTGATGGTTGGTCACATGAAGAGATGCAGCAGTATATCGCTGATAAGGGAATTGTTTGTCCACAGTGTGGCAAGCACAACTTTACTGATATTCGTGAATTCAATCTTATGTTTAAGACTTTCCAGGGTGTTACAGAGGATTCATCTGCAACAATATATTTAAGACCGGAAACGGCACAGGGTATATTCGTTAACTTCAAGAATGTTCAGAGAACTTCAAGAAAGAAAGTACCATTCGGTATAGGACAGGTTGGAAAATCGTTCCGTAATGAGATTACTCCCGGTAACTTCACATTCAGAACAAGAGAGTTTGAGCAGATGGAGCTTGAATTCTTCTGTAAGCCTGGTACAGACCTTGAGTGGTTTGAGTACTGGAGAAACTTCTGTTATAAGTGGCTTCTTGACTTAGGAATCAAGGAAGAGAGTTTGAGACTTCGCGATCATGATAAAGCAGAACTTTCATTCTACAGTAATGCAACAACAGATATCGAGTATGCCTTCCCATTTACAGATTGGGGCGAGCTTTGGGGTATTGCAGACCGTACTGATTATGACCTTACACAGCATCAGAATGTATCGGGCGAGCCTATGGAATACTTTGATGATGAGACTAAGGAGAAGTATATTCCTTACGTTATAGAGCCTTCACTTGGAGCAGACAGAGTAACACTTGCGTTCCTCTGTGAAGCCTATGATGAGGAAGTTCTTGATACAGAGAAGAATGATGTTCGTACAGTGCTTCATTTCCATCCTGCAATTGCACCTGTTAAGATTGGTGTTCTTCCTCTTTCTAAGAAGTTAAATGAGGGGGCAGAGAAAGTATTTAACGATCTTTCTAAGTATTACAACTGCGAATTTGATGATAGAGGTAATATTGGTAAGCGTTACAGAAGACAGGATGAGATTGGTACTCCTTTCTGTGTAACATATGATTTTGATTCTGAAGAGGATGGTGCGGTTACTGTTCGTGACCGTGATTCAATGGAGCAGGAGAGAATCAAGATTGAAGATTTGAAAGCATACTTTGAGAAGAAGTTTGAATATTAATCATGGTTAATAATGAGAAACAGGGCATATAATACCCTGTTTTTCGTTAGTTATAATAATTTGGAGGAAATAAACTTATGGCTGAAGAACAGGCAACCCGGAAGAATATTTTCAAACGTGGTTTAGGATTGGTTAGAAAAATAATTGCCAAGGTGAGAAATAAATGGCATAAATATTATACGTTGAAAATTCTTTATCCATCTATATATAAGAAATATTCGAAACAGCCCGTTAAGGAAGATAAGGTTGTATTTATCGAACTTAGACAACCTAAGATATCAAATAGTTTTTCGGTGATTTATAATGATCTTAAAGAGAATTATAATTTCGATATTCATGAACATTATCTAAGAACATCATTTATACCGAGACCTAATCATGTGAAAAGATGTAAGGAAATGATTAAGGATATTGCTGATGCCAAATATATTTTTATGAATGAGGCGTCTAATGTGGTAAGTTCTGTTCCGCTTAGAAGTGAGACGATAGAAGCACAGTTATGGCATGGATGCGGAGCTTTTAAGAAATTTGGTATGAGTACCGCAGAGTTGATATTTGGTGATAACAGACGCAATATGCTTAAGTATCCTTTCAATAAGAACTATTCATTGGTAACAGTCAGCTCGCCTGAGGTAATATGGGCTTACGAAGAGGCGATGAATATAGATACCAAAGGTATTGTTCAGGCGGTAGGTAACAGCAGGACGGATGTTTTTTATGATGGAACATTTATCAAGGATGCCTACAAGAAACTGTACAAAAAGCTTCCGGCTGCAAAGGGTAAGAAGATAATACTTTTCGCGCCGACATTTAGAGGAAGAGTTGCTCATGCAACTTCTCCGGACTGCTTTGATATCAAGGCGTTCTGTGAGGCTTTTTCGGATGAGTATTTACTCCTTTTTAAACATCATCCGAATGTTAAGGTAAGACCGGAGATTCCTGATGAGTACAAAGAGTTTGCGTATGATTTCACGGATTCTATGGCGATAGATGAACTTTTGTGTGTGAGCGATATATGTATTTCGGATTATTCTTCGCTTGTATTTGAGTATTCATTGTTTGAGAGACCGATGATATTCTTTGCGTATGATCTTGATGAATACTTTGATTGGAGAGGTTTCTACTATGATTACTTTGAGCTTGCTCCCGGACCTGTATGTAAGACCAATGAGGAAATGATAGATTACATCAAACATATAGATGAGAGATTTGACAGAGATAAGGTTATTGCATTCAGAGAGAAATTCATGGCTTCCTGTGATGGACATGCAACGGAAAGAATCAAGGATATCGTATTTGGGAAAGAGGCGCTTGATAAATATCATATCAATAAGGTACAGATACCTAATCGTATTATGGAGCCATCGATATCGGGAAAGACCGGAGTTGAAGGTATTGAGAAGATAAGTGAAAGATGTAAGGAGCCTAAGGTATCGGTAATCATGCCGGTTTACAATGGAATGGCCAATCTTTCCGGAACAATCAATGATGTACTTAACCAGTCCTTGAAGGAAATAGAGGTTATCTGTGTTGACGATGGTTCTACAGACGGAAGTGATTCTTTGTTAGAAGAGTATGCTGCAAAGGATGCGAGACTTACTATTATTCATCAGAAGAATCAATATGCCGGAGTTGCAAGAAATAATGGATTATCGGTTGCAAAGGGTAAGTATGTTGTGTTCTGGGACTGCGATGACAATTTTGAGCCGGATGCACTTGAGAAGATGTATATTCAGGCAGAAATTGATTCTGCTGAGATAACTGTATGTGATGCTGACGAATACAGCGAAGAGACAGGTGATTATTCACTTCCCGGTTATATCAAGTATAAGTACCTTCCGGAAAACAGACCATTTTCGAGACAGGAAATCGGAGAAAGGATATTTGATTTCTCTGGTAATGTACCGTGGAATAAGATGTATTTGAAGAGCTTTATAGAAGAACATAACCTGGCGTTTGAAGCAACAAGACAGTTTAATGATATGTATTTTGTTATGAGTGCATATTATCATGCAAAGAAGATAACAACAGTTCCTAATGTGCTTATACATTACAGAGTTTTTGCAGGAAGCAGTCTTACAGATACAGCTTCAAAAGATCCTTTGTCGATGTATAATTCATATCTTAAGTTGCAGGAATACATGAAAGATGATCTGGAAAAGGATAAAGCACTTAAGAGAGGATTCAGAAATAAGGCGTTGTCAGGTTTCATGAGAATGATCAATCTTCAGACCAATTATCAGTCTTACGATAATCTTTTACAGTGTGTAAGAGACGGAGCATTCAAGAAGCTCGGTATTGACCAGATGAGTGAGGAAGATTATTTTTCTAAGTGGATGTATGAGCAGGCACAGGTTATGGAAAATTCAACCACCAACGAATTCATGGCATGGAAGCTTAGAAAACGATATCTTGAGAATAAGGATATCAAAGATAAGATTAAGAGATATAAGACTCAGAGAGGTGAGATGAAGGCTGCAAGAGATGAGCTTATAGAAACTGTGGCAGAGCAGAAGAAAATCATCAAAGAGCAGAATGTTAAGTTAGGCAGTAAGCCTGTAAGAATGGCACTGAAATTCAGGACAGGTGTGAGATTGATGCTCTACGGAAAAAGGTAGATATAGTTATTTATAACGACTCCATTGACAGTCATAATTGCTACGGGACCCGCTTTCGCTCGCGTTGTGTCACGTAGCAGTACTAAATTCACAGATACAAGTATCTGTTCACTAAGTACAGACGTGCCACAAAGCCCTCCGCAATCTATGAGCTGTCAATTGGAGTCGTTTTACAATATAACATTCTGTACACGAATATCCCCTTGTATAACCATATGATATTAAATATGGTTGTATGAGGGGATTTTTTGCTTTATAGGAAAGTTCTCCTGCGGAGAACTTTTGAGTTAAAATAAGCCCGTTGGTAGACGGGCGTGACAAGTAGACCATGATTGTTTAGAAGATATAGAACCCCTCAGCACCAGGGAAGTCTTCTCCAAAATCATCGTCTTCATTTAGAAA
>CADBCZ010000032.1:0-1155 GCA_902793335.1 uncultured Lachnospiraceae bacterium | reverse complement strand
ATACTCCTTCTATATAATTCGTCCAGAGAAACGTGCTGATGATTAAAATATAAGTCCAAGAATATCATGGGTTTTCCGCAATTAGGACAGCATAATGGGTCATATCCGAAGGATAGAAGCATGCTATTGCGCCATTCGTTAAGGGAAAGCAGAAAACCATGTTTTTCTTTTGAAATAGCATAGTTTAATTTGCTGAAGGAATCCCGATGCATGGCATAGATACCATAATAACGGATCTGTTTGAAATGTTTTTCGGGAATATGTTGAATAAGACGTTCGATAAATTCTAAAACAGGAACGGTTTCCTTAACATATTTATTATCTTCATGACGGTTGTAATGGAAAGTGACATTTTCACCATCATAATCGTCAATACGAGAGGTGGCGATAACAGGTCTTCCAAGATAACGACCAATGTATTTTGCAACAACTTTGGGATTGCATTTATTGGGTTTTGCATAAACGTAAAAACCATGTTTATGATTTCTGTAGCAACGGGATTTTACTGGTTTAAACGATGGACCGAGTTTTGATTCCAGTAGATTTAGAAGAGCAGTGCGGAAAGCATTGCGAAGGTAAGTATAATTAAAATGTGTTTTGCTTCGCCAAGAGTCGCTTTTACCGATACCGCCTTCGGAAAGTAGACAATGAATGTGTGGATTCCATTTGAGATCTCGACCAAAGGTATGAAGAACGCAGATAAAACCGGGAGTAAATAATTCTGATTTATTATCTTTATGAAATAAATGAATAACTACACTTCGGACAGCCTCAAAAAGGCAGTTTAGGAGTGAACGATCTTTAAGAAAGAAATGTCTTAACTCAGAGTCAATTGTAAAAACGCAATGACGATGTTTTACATTTAAAATTTTGAAGGACATGGAGGTGGTTCGGTCAATGGAATATTTGTTGCCGCAGGTTGGACAAAATCTGCTATGACAGCGAAAAGGGACAAATTTAAGAGTTCCACAGGAGGCACAGCCATACATGGCGCCACCAAAGGAAGGATCGCCACAGTTAATCATACGTTTAACGTTTTCAATAACAGAAAATCGAGGACGTAAAATATATAGCATTTCTTCATAATGATCTTTGAATATATTTTGTAATACATTAGCCATAAGATTATTATGAAAGATTTTGAAATAAGAATCA
>CADBCZ010000031.1 GCA_902793335.1 uncultured Lachnospiraceae bacterium | reverse complement strand
GGTGTCGTGTCTATATTAATTTTTTAGCCACCTCAAGATGGCTTGTTTGTGTTGCCATAAAATATTTCTCTACCCACTACGTTTTGTTTTCAAACTTATACCACCTTATTATTCTAATTTTTATTTTTCAACACTTCAGCTCCTCAAATACTCATACAAATCTTCGCGCACCGGAGTCTTCAAATGTAACATAAAATTCACGATTGGCAATTCTTCACCCCTGTCATTATATATCGTGGTTTGTCTCCAATCCGCAGGAACCACCTCTCCCATATAATAGAAATCAGTTCCTTCTCCGTCGCTTTTCTTGATAAAGAGAAAAATCTTATCCTCATTTTCTCTTGAAGCGATAATTTGTCGCGCCTCTTTGCTGTCTATGGTCACTTTGCTCCTTGTCATCCAGCTAAATGTCTGACTATCCACAAACTGGTCCTCATACTTGGTGGAACTTGCAATATCCTCCTGTTTCTCATATGTAACAAAGATTGGACATGTGCCATATTTATAACGGTATCCGTACATGGTTGAACTGTCATCCTTCTCCCAATTAAGAATCCGACATACATCCTTTCTGGAGTATTTCTGATAAAGCACCAGATTATTTTCATCAGTATCAGAATACATATCTATATAACGCCTCAGTCCAAACTCGATAAGTTCGCTCATCTGCTGTTTAAATGTATGTTCAAGAACCATTGTAAAATAATCAATCTTACGATGCATATATTCTTCTTTTAATGTATCCAACACAACAAGTTCCATATCCTTATATTTCTTCTTATCTGACGGAGAATTTAACCAAGCCTTAGAAAGAACCTTACATGCCGAATCAAAGTCCTCATCACGAAATTCGACATTTATTTTTGACAATTCCTCTTTGAAGCTCTCACGATCAATACTTTCTTTGTCAAGAAGTTGTTTGAGCATAATTAGTTCATGGGGGCGTTTTCCATTTGCAAGTATCAGAGAAACATACGAGAGTACATCCTCCTGAGCCTTTGTAAACTGTACCGTATAGTCCTTGTCCGCAATTTGCAAGAACTTATGATAAGACTCCTTACTGTATTCGATAAAAATCATCGGATCAATCTCACCAAACTCGTAAAATTCTACTATTGACGGAATCCTTCCAAGACGATTTTTCAAAATGTTGTATTTCTCCACAAGCATTTTCTTCGTAGTTGTAGATTGATCAATCGCATCAAAAATACGTTTCCTTGATATCTCGTCAAAATGAATCGTGGATGAACCCGGAATCACCTTGCCACCCTCCATCACATATCGCCTGATGTTATCCTTGTTGTAGGTACGGTCACCTGAAAGCGCTATAGGAATCATAAAATTGTTCTTGTAATTACCAATGAAATCCAATATTACCACGCACTCTTTATCAGTTGCCCTTCTTAGTCCTCTTCCTAGTTGTTGAACAAATACGATCGGCGACTCCGTTGGACGCAATAACACTACCTGATTGATTTCAGGTATATCAACACCTTCATTGAAAATATCCACAGTCAATATGTAATCTAAATGTTCTTCATATTGACTAGAAATATCTCTTGTCAATAATTCAATAGCTTCTTCTCGCTTCTCCTGATTATCCTCACCGGTGAGTGCTCGTGTATGATATCCACGCTGATTAAATATTAGCGAAAGTGCTTTTGCCTCTTTCTTTGAACTACAGAAGATAAGTCCCTTGACGCGATCACCCGAATAGCCATAGTACTCCATTTGCTCTGTTATGTAATCCACCCTTGCATCGGAAGTAAGACGATTAAAATCTCTAAGCCCGGTCTCCTCATCAACTGTCTCACCATCAATTTCCAAATCCGTTATTCCAAAATAATGGAATGGACATAAAAGATTTTCATTTAGTGCCTGTTGCAATCTGATTTCTAAAGCAATATTATGATCAAACGTCGCAAACACATCATAAGAATCGGTTCTTTCCGGAGATGCAGTCATACCTAACCAGAACTTCGGTTCAAAATAATCCATTATCTTTTGATAACTGCCTGCGCCCGTTCTATGAGCCTCATCTATAACAATCACAGAAAACTCATCTTTCGCAAATTGCTCCATAATCTCCGTTTTTACCATCATCTGCATAGTGGAAAACAGATAATCTGCGTCCATATCATGACTGTTTCCAGAAAGCAAGCCGAACTTCTTAGTGTCACCGAATACATTTTTAAATGATTTAAGTGCCTGCTTTGCAATCTGCTCTCTATGAACAAGAAATAACATCTTATCGTTCGCTTCTATCGCATCACGTATACCAAATGCAGACGCATAGGTCTTACCTGTACCGGTAGCTGAAATAAGCAAAGCCTTGTTTTGTCCATTCTCGATTAGTTTGCGTAAACTCTTAATAAATCCAACCTGCATTTTATTAGGACTAAGCCTATATTGATTAAATGATACTACATTGCCGGTCTCACTATCCCGTGCAACTTTAAGGGCAATCTTTCTCTGCCTTTTAACCGTATCAAATCTTGCACGATAATCTTCTATAAAATCCCTATATTTCTTTGTATGCTTCTCATCATTCCAAAGTCCATTAAACTCTTCGGTAAGATTTTGCAAAAACTCACCATTTTCTGTAGAAACTACTTTTGTATTCCATTCCTTATTGACCGTAAGAGCTGATAATGTCATATTGGAGCTTCCAATAATAATTGTAAATGTTTCCTCTTTTCTGAAAATGTATCCCTTTGTATGAAATCCAATCTTTTCTGTGTCAGCCTTTTCGTATGTACTGTCATTTCCAACCGTAGTCAAATTTGTACTCACGACTTCATGATACATACGCAGTTCAATATTTGAAAGTCCCGCTAATTTATCAAGCGCTTTCGGATCTGTAAAAGTATTATAATCGGTTGTCAGAATCTTACCTTTAACACCCCTGTTCTCCAATTCATGCAACACCTGCAGTAACGGTACTATTCCACCCATCGTAATAAAGGCAACACTAATTACAAACGAATCGCATTTACGCAATTCGTCCTCAATTGATGATAAGACCTTCTCTCCCTTTTCGTGATTGTTAGAGATAAATGCAGGCTTGTACGCAATATTAGAATTGAAGTTTGCATCTATAAATGCAGTAGTTGCTCCGGAAATGATCGCATTGTCGGGTGTGGACATTTTGTTTTACTCCTTAGTCTTATATTTCCTCAAAATCTATTCGTTTTGTGACAATTTCTAATGTTTATTTTTGTAAAATATTATACTAATCCTACAAATTTTAATCAACAAAAAAATAAGTGCTGTAGTTTATTCAAACCACAACACTCATATATGCAAAAGAATTTTACATTTACTGAAGTTTTCTACAAATTCTTTCATCTACATCTCCCTTTCAAAAACAAAAAAAGTTCTATGTATCGAAAAAATACATAGAACGTAATATCGTAAAAACTAGCCCTAAAAAAGCTAAGAAGTTATAATATGACCACAAACTACGCGCTGATATAATTTTCTCGAATACATTTTCATTCTAACTCAGTCGGTATTTCTTGTCAAATATTACTTTTTTATTTAGAAATTTTGCTAATCACAAGTGTGACATCACACCTACATAACCAAACAATCGGTCCTTCCAGCCTTTCATCGCCCGTATACATAGAGATGTATTCCCCTCCGGAAGTATACAAATGAGCCACATAATTGTGTTCATGACACCCTATTCAAAAAGAGAATCACTATCTCCCCTATCTGCCTTGCAGGGACCAGGACGAACCTCTCGCCCTTCATTGGTTAATATCCTTTCTCAACATACCTATTCCAACATTTTCTTGATTTCCATCCAGTCTCTCGATTTTTATCTCTCAATGCATTTCGTAAATAGCATTTCATCAACTACCCATCAACTAAATTTTCTCTTATAAAACTCGTCTAAGCCCCGAAATTAAAGGAGTTCCACAAACAGACTGATAAAAATGTTATTAACTCATCAACTACCCATCAACTAAAATTCACGCCCAATATGGAATATATCTTCTTAATTTAGGTGCCGCATTTTCATCTGACAGTTTGATAAATCCCGCATCAATAGCATCTTTTATAATTCGGGATATAATTGCTTTATTCTTCTCTTCCACACCGAAACGCGCTCTTAATACTGAATTCGCGACCTCTATTTCATTCACATAACAATAACATGTATACAAATAACAGGTTCTGATTTTATCCTCTTTCTTCCAATCATTCAGATTATCATACCAATATAATTTCGTTCTGGTAAAATCATCTCCGGTTTCAACCTTTGGTGCCGGAATAGTCAAATCGCGCATCCCTTCTTCCATACGATCAAATCCGCTTCCTCGTTCCTCACAAATCCGAACAATTCTAAGGAATGATGCCATAGCCTCATTGCGAGAGTGAGGTACTGTATCAATAATACGATTAACTTCCACTAAAAGGCTTCCCGGATTCGATGCTTCCACTTTCGTGTCAAAAATCTCCATAACAGGACCACTTCCATGAGCAGTTAAATCCTGATGAATGATCATATTTCCAAGCATTTCTCTGATTGCTTTGCGCGGAAACATGATATGCTCCAATCTTCTTCCGCCATCGATTTCTTCCTCTTGTGGAATCAGCGTCATAATATAGTCTGTAATATCGTCAAATTGTATTGCATATCCTTTTGTAAAAACCTGCTCTCTTATGGCATTAGTTTTACCATTGCCCTTGTATTTAATTACACGAACCGCCTTTCTTTTCAAATGTGCAAAGGCAGTTAAATCCTTTGCCAAAAGTAATGCTCCCATATTAGTAATTGCATAAT
Organism: uncultured Lachnospiraceae bacterium; assembly: GCA_902793335.1. Taxonomy (GTDB): domain Bacteria; phylum Bacillota; class Clostridia; order Lachnospirales; family Lachnospiraceae; genus CAG-590. The sequence goes on along the minus strand of CADBCZ010000031.1, from coordinate 31,451 downwards.
TCCCGTTATCCATCTCGCGAATAAATTCTTCATCGATCATGTTGTGAATAATGGCATCACGATTACTCGGTAAAGGTAATTTCATAAGTGTATAATATGCTGCACAGTCTAAGAGTTCCGTTACTTTAGATGCCGTAACATTCTCCATCGCCACTCTCAATTCAAATGGTTTCTGTTCGAAGGACAGCCAAAGTTTTCGTTCTTTCTCCGGATATTCTTTAAGCTTTTTCTTATATGAACCAACACGGATAAATTCAGTCCCCTTAAAGCTGGTAGGAGTATTCACTGCTGCCGGTATTTCCATAACAACAACTTTTCCTTTATCCGTATTCACTTCAATAAATCTAAAATCCACCCTTGGTTTTAATCCACCCGCCAGCCAATTCTCGATTTCTTCATTGCCTTTTTTGGCTTTTTTCGGCGAAAACAACGTTCCTTCAATCTCGTGAGTTTTATCATTAATTCCCCACAAAATATAAGCCTTTTCTTTATTACAAATAGTAGCCGAATTGCTTAACGCAGATATATATTCACCAATCAATTCCGCTTCATAATTATTCATTTTATATTCCAACCACTCGGTTTCTACCGGCAATTGGCGGAGTCTGTCAATTAAGCTGATATAATATTCTTGTTCTGAATTCATAAAAAACCTGCTTTCTACTATATATTTTCTAATACTTGATTTTTTGTTGCTCCAAACGCTTCATTTATACAATTTTGCTTCCATAAAACAAATAATATCTATACAGATAATTCTCTTACTATTTTGCGTTCATCAAACAGAATTTACTCATGCTTAACTATTCTCTTAGTCATTAATTTAAGAAGTTCTTTAGATACTCTCTCAAATTATCATCAACTGCATAAACAAATGCAGTGGTTGCTCCCGAAAGAATCGGGTTATCGGATGTGGACATTATGTTTTACTCCTTAATCTTATATTACCTCAAAATCTATTCGTTTTATGACAATTTCTAATGTTTATTTTTGTAAAAATATTATACTAATCCTACAAATTTTAATCAACAAAAAAATAAGTGCTGTAGTACTTTCAAACCACAACACTCATATATGCAAAAGAATTGTGCCTCTTTAATTTCCGAAAGAAAAACATAGATATTTCGGTTATACATCCTGTTCTTCATTAGATAATTTGCATCAATCAAAGAATATACATTTTCTCGTCTGTTATATTTAAAAACAGTATCATTATTGTCCAATATCTGCTCAAGACATGGAAGAAAATCTATTCTATCAACTATACGACTATAGAAATCCGAAGATTCCACATTTTCCTTTTTCAAAATTCTACACTTTATCTCATCAAATATGATTCCCCTATCACGATTCAGTTCCGGTCGATCTTTAATATATTGAAGTCCCATCAAATGATAACAATCTTTTTTATTAAATAATATTCTTAATGTAACCGACACACCTTTTCTACCAAGAACAATAACATATTCTGTATCTAACAACGGCACAAATCATCCACACAATCATATATATTTGCCATAAACCGTCTCCTTTGTATAAATCTCAAAAAGGTCCTGCTCACGCAGGACCTTTGGACATTTTCTTTCGGCAAAACGCCTATCCGGCTTGTGGTAAATGTCAAACCCTTATAAAGCTCATAAGGCACTGCTTACCCTCAAAACAACGTCAACTGCTCCCCAACCTCAAACTGTGAAGCGATGATCGTTTCAGGTTCAGTTCCTCTGTAATGCTCCATTCTTAAGAACTGCTGTCCACTCTTAAGACTTGCGACAACGCGGTTTAATATGTATATATTGTCAAATCTTCCGTATATGGAGTCGCCACCAAGTCCCGACAGACAAATAAGCTGTGTATTGTTCTTCTTTGCCATCTCCATAAGAGGCTTTAGCAGATGTTCTGAGTACGTTACACCGAACGGATTATCCATTATCATGACCTTGCTCTCATTTTTCTCTGCAAAAAGATCTGTATCGTCTTTTCTTATATATGTAAGAAGGCTTGAAAGTATAACGAATGACGACAGAAATCCCTCGCCACCGGAATTAGCTGCAACATCAGACCAGGCAATAGGGTATTCTCTCTGCTCTTCGATCTTATAAAGTCTTATTGAAACGTTGCCAAGTCCCACGATTATGTCATAGAGATTCTTAGTATTAAGCTGGGTACCAAAATATTCGGCAGCATTTTCACCCTTCTTGTATAACTCAACACCTTTAAGAGTAATTCCATCTACGAATTCACGCATGCGAATATTATAGAGCTCTTCATTCTCCTGCCAGTCAGGAGTCTTGATATCCAACATCTTTATGGAACGTTCTCTCACCGTTATCGTAGAATTGTCATCTATCTTAGATACATCTCTGTGGACAGCCTTGACATAATCCATCAACTCACCGGTAAGGTTGTTGCGTTCTTTCTCAACAAGCGCCAGATCCACCTCTATCTTCTTCATCTGGTTATCAAAGACACTTATGGTAAGCTCGATCTGCCTTAACACCTCTGATGGTGTATCTGACAGTCTTAGCATTGAATCAAGATGCTTCTTATAATATTCATCGTGAAAATCAGTGATATCAAGAACATCCCTGATACGTTTCTCAAGAACATTTCTCGCTTTTTCTATCTTCTCACTCATCTCACTGTAATCCCTGACAAGGCTTCCCTTCAGTCTGTCAAGTTCAGTTTTGTTCATGGATGTCACATCAACTTCTAACTTTGTATCTTCTAAAACTCTGAACTCACTGTATTCCGCAAGTCCTGAAAGAAGTGCCGACAGCTCCTGAATTTTCATCGAAAGAGTATCTCTTTCCTTTTCCACTTCACCAAGATTATAACAAAGACCGCTTATCTCAGCTTCATAATTACGAGGTATGATAAGCTCGCTGTCAACAGGCTCATCCCTGCCACATTCCCGCTTCATCTCGGAAATCTTATTCTCAATACTCTGTGCTTTAAGGGAACGATTCTTATCAGCCTCATTCTGACTCTTTGCCACATCTTTACGTTTTGCTGAAAGATCCTTCTTTTCCTCTGATAGCCTGCTATCCTCATCCTCGTCGTAAACACATTTTTTCACACTGTCATCAATGTCATCAAATGTCCTTCCGGTATCCTTAGAAAGTTTCTTCTTTGCAATCTTATAATCATTCTCAGCATTTCTTAATCGTTCCACCTGCTTTTCAAAATCTCTCTCAAGTCTCTTAATATCATTATCAAGTTCTTCCGTGATAGCCTTGTACTCCGACTCATACTTATCCTTCCTCTTACGATGATCATCGGTTATTTCTATCACCTTACCCATCTCTCCATAACGCAAGTATATCGATAATTCCTCTTGCTTACTCCTCATCTCCTGTGTAAGATTATTCTTCTTTGATTGGTTTCTTCCAAGTTCTGCCTGATATTTGTCCAGATCACATTTAAGCTCTGCATTATAATTTTCAAGCTTTTCTATGTCAGCTTCAATTCGTTTTTTGTCTCTGACATTGTCAATATACTTATCATATGCCTGTGCAAGAGCTTTAAGACTCTCATATCTGTCGGATTCAATCTTTAAATCATTCTCATTATTTTGAATGATACCATTAAGCTCCTCAATCAGACTCTCACATTCCTTCTTCGCATTTTCCAAAGAAGCCAATTCCCTTGTAAGTCGTTCCTCTTCGTCCTCACACCGCTTTATTACATTATGTTTTTCTTCATAAAGCTTGTCTGTCACTTCCTGATTATTAAGTACTCCAAGCTTGTCATTGTATTCCCGCTTTTCATCTTCTCTTATTTGAATCTTATCCTCTAAATCTTTAATAGCATGCTGCCTATCATCAAGAATTTTCTGCATCTTATTTTCATCAAGAAGATTCTCATTGAAACGGACATAGAAACGAATTTTACCAAGTTCTAGTGTTCCATCATTTACCTTAAATATTCCCTCTTCCAATTCTTTTCGAAGCATTATCGGAACCGGCAGAGAACTGTATATGTCACTGCCCATATTCTTAAGACTTGCATACTCATTATCCGTCATGATTAGTGCATAGGGGATAAATGGATTCCTTCTCACCAACTTAATATTTTCTTCCGCACTCTTACCATTCTTCCTAAGCCAGTTAAGTCCGTGAATCTGCGCTATTCCTAATGTATCCATGGCAGTTTTCATATTATCCGGAAGTTCATATATACGTCCCTGTGATATTGCCTCATATTCCTTCTTTTCTTTAGCAGCAGTTGTCTTTAACCCGGAAAGTGAAACATCGATCTCCTCAAGTTTTTCGTCAAGCTTGTTTCTTATCAGTTCACGGTCAAATAACTTATCTTCGTTAAGCTCAACATATTTGAGCATATTCCTTCTTACATCAAGCTCTTTATCATATCGGGCAACATCTTCACAGGCTCTATTCTTGACCTCTTCATTTTTGACTTTATTGATAGATATATTATTCCTGTCACTTTCATATTTTCTAAGAGCATTTTCCTTCTCGTGACGTTTCTCTTTATTCCCCTTAACTTCCTTTTCCAAACTAAGCTTACTCTTAAGACATTTATCCTTTTCTATATCAAATAAGCCCTCATCATATTTTCCAAGGATATTCCTACAAAGGTTCTGCTTATAATCCCTGTTATAAGTACTTTCCTTATCTGAATAAGTTTCTACCAGTGCCTCCAACTTTCCTTTCTCAGTAGAAAGCTCAGTAATACTCTTATCATTATCAGCTATCCTGCCCTTAACATCTTCTATATTATGCAGGATATCATCAATTTCCTTCTCTACACCTTCAATCTCTGAATTTATCTTATCTATATTCTCTTCTATGAAGGCATACATAAGTGCTCCAAGCTCCTCGCGTCTTTCCCTGTTATCCTCATTCTGTGCACTTAACGCCCTAAGTTTCGCCTCTATATCGTTATACTCTTTCTTCTCCCTGTCTCTTGTATCGTAGATTCGTCTGCATGCCATTATCCCAATAAGCAGTTCAGTTTCATTAATCTTTTCATCAAGCTCTGTAAGCTGTATGCCAAGTTTCTCATATTCCTGTTCATACTTTTCCTTATCTTTAGAAAGCAGCAAAATCTCATACGAAATCTTCTCATGTCTGATATCATTTATTCTACTTTTAAGGTCAGTTATCTCATCAAGTTTATTAGAAAGCAGAGCCGAAGTATCGTCATGATATTCTTCTATCATCGTTCTAAATGCAGCAATAATTCCCTCTTGTTTTCTCTTATCTTTTTCCCTTAGAAGAAATTCCTCCGCACAGGTTTTTACGGATTTATTTCCTGCCATTTCATCATCATATATGACCTGTTCCTTGAATTTTTCAATGGTATCACGTCGCTTGATCTTGTCCTCATTTTCATAATACTGCCTTACGTAATTACCCACATTTCTTTCAAAATCACGGATCATTCCCCCGTCCTTATCAATCTTCTTTTCGATTGACTCTAGGAACCATTTCTCCATAAGGCTTCTCTCATCCTTACAATCAGAAAACAGCTCAGCAAGACCGCCTTCCTTCATGTTAATCTTCCTGATGATATCTTCCCATTCCTTATAGTCGACACGATATTCCATGAGCTTGTCAAAATACTGTCTCTGCTGTCCTGAATTATTCATGTCATAGTGGAAAAACTTAGCATCCCTGTCCTTCTTAAAACCATCAAATATCTGACGGCACGTTGCATATCCCTTAAGATTCATTTCTTTTTTAGTCTTCTCAACGACAGGCAGATTATGGATATCCCACATGCAGGCACCGTTGTATTCACTGACTATTCCGGTTATCTCAAGAGCGTCGCCGCTATCTTCAATATCATTCTGACTTCTTCTTATCATCAGTCCGTTCATCATTTTCCCTATGCCGCCGTCAAGGCTCCATTCTATCAGGATAAATGAAGGCTTATTGGTAGTAAAGAAATTCTCAAACATTCTGTCGGTAGTATTCCTATAACGCTTGTGTACGAAAGGCGCCGTCATCATCTGCACAAGGACAGTCTTACCCCCACCATTTGCCAGTGCAACAAGGGTACTGTCACCGTTAAAATGCATAGTCTCATCATTTATTCTTATTGAGTTGTTGTTGTAATTGATATTGATAAGTCTTACCGCATTAATTTTCGCCACTTTCTCTCACCCCCAACACTGATAATACCCTGTCGAAATTATTCTCATTTAATATATTCCAATCCATGAAATTATCCATCTTCTTAGTGGTCAGAACCATCTCATCGACCACAACATATTCTATAAGTCCCTGATTTTCAAGAAATGTAAGAATGCTATGTATAAAACCTTCCTTTGTGGTCTTGGTCTTTCTTCCCGTGTCATCGGATTTCAACGACTCATATGCTTCTAACATATCAGTAAATGCAATGCCTGCCCTATCCTGTTCCTCTTCATCCATACGATCCGCTCCTTCCCTCAAGCGTTCCGACACGCTGTTAAGCAGCTCGCCCACGCGAATATAATCTCTCGTCTTGGCACTGCTTCCCTGTCCGTCATAGAACTCGATCATCAATGTAAGAATAACAAACTGTGCAAGGTAATAATCTTTATCCGTCGCATCAGATTTTAACAGCTGTTTCTTTAACTGACTTTTTGAAAATCCAAGGTAATTATTACCTTCATCAGGTATGAGATAGATTGTATTTCCATATCTTTCAATCTTGCATTCAGCCGCTTCGCCCTGTGATTTCACCAGCATCTGAACATCCTCTTTTTCAAAATATGCCCTATATAATCCCGGTTCTTTATCCTCACTAAGTTCATGATGTTTTAATAGATAATAGAATATCTCCTGACTCCGCTTAATCTCATTATATTCAAATGCCATCTTTAACTACCTCTTTCTCCAAAAACTACGTAACTGTTCAATACACAAATTCATCAAAAGCAATCGTATCTATTCAATCCACAAATCCCTCAAAAACCTCAATCTTAACATCCGAACACCTAATTTCTCTAAGTCTTCCATATTCATCAATAATGTTGCCAAATGATACCTTTGAATCCCCATATTTCGAAATAACAATGTGTTTTACATTTTCTTCAGGATCAAGACTCTCCATAATGTCAAGTACCATACGGTTAACCTCAAACACCTCTGAATCATCCTCAAAGCTCTCTCGTCGTTCTCTCTTAAGTTCATTAAGATCTAAGGTTCTTCCCTTAATCAGCTCAACCATTATTTCCTTGAATATATCTATGGTAGGGATTAATACATCTATTTTTGCAGGCTGATCCTCGTCCACATTTTTTTGAACTTCTTTTTTTAATGTTTTTTCTCCAATATCGTCATCACTAACATTCCTTGCCATGTTATTATTTTCTGTACCAGAAACAATTTCATCCCGAATTTCCGAAAGCATTACACTTCCATGCTCTACTGCGCGACTTAATATAAATGTCAGACAGCCCTCATATTTCTTACGCCTTTCCTTAAGACGCGCCTGTTTTTCCCGTTCCCATAATTCCTCATCAAACTCTATATCCTCAGTACTGTCTTCTTCCTTTTTCTTTCTCGATGTGCGCTGTAATCCCGCTGCACTTGCAGGATTATATACTCCTTCAACATCCTGATTAAACAAAGGCGACAGCAGATTAGACATATTACCTAATGCATTAGGATCGTCAAGTATCTTATCATACAACTCATTTCTTAAAGAGAATCGCTTTACCATAGACACCACTGAAAGACTGTCCATTTCCTTTGCATAAAGATCCTTAAGATTAAAATGACTTGTCAATATCTTCTGGTGTTCATCTATCGTTCTTCCAAGATAACCGCTTATCACCTTTAAGTTGGCAAGTTTCTCTTCATCTTCCGGGCTTAATTTCTTTACATTAAAATGAATCTCTAAAAGTTCAGCCTTCCTCTGTTCAACCAGATCCCTGTAATTCTCAAATTTCTGTTTTGTATCATACACCATATCCATATTTTCATTGGTGATCTCTTCGTACTGAGTTATTGAAAAGTTTAGGGCATTACGACGTATACTGATCATGGCTGCATCAATCTTTCTAAGCTGTATTCTTATCTGATTAAACAATTCCCTGATATCCTGAGCCGCCTTATCATAGCTCTGTTTTTCAAGATGGAGTCGGAATATCATCTCCTGAATGGTAAATCTAAGGTTAGCCTCTACCTCAAGAGTTGACAGTAAAAGATTATATCCCTCCTCCGTCAAAGTGTAAGATGTCCTTCTTACATCTCCGTCAATATATACTACTTTGTTCATAAGGTAACGTATATTGATAATATGATATGCCTTCTGCTCATAATCATATCCGTCAAAACTCATTATCTTACCATCATTTGACAAGACGGAGTTGACTATAAAGTCTGCCAGCTCTCTGCACTCGTCAAAGGATAACGGTTTTTGATAATCAGTGCTGTTTATCTCATCAATATATACTGCTACATCGTCCAAAGTACACACATCATCTTTTAAAGATTTTTCCATAATAAAAAGAAGAACTGAAAAGACAATATTAATACGCTCATCATTTTTCGTGACATAGTATTTATTCCAGCTCGTCTTATCAACAATATTCTGAATAAGTGTGGCATATAGTCCCACATTCTTCATTCTTTTTGGAAAATCCTTCAAAAAATCGTATCGCATATGTAATGATTTTCTCCTTTATATTTCACTTTCTATAATCCGTAACACACAATATCTCTTGCGGAATGTATCTGCCGCATTTTAATATCGTTTTAAGCTTTTCCTGTCTCTCCGTTGTAAGAAATCCGGCAAAGTTTGTTATATCTATAACATTCTGGTTCTTCATGACCGGAAGTTTTTCAATATCATTTGCTTTATCCAACATTCTGTTATAAATATCAACGCATGGTCGTATAATATTTTCTATAGGAGCTTGCTCTGTATCAATATTATCATACATCGACGCAGATTCTTCCGTTACTTTCTTAACAAGACTCTCGTATATGCCTATCCCTTCGTAATCCAAATCCCCTGCATAGAATAAATAATTCCGAAAGTCTCTCATATACGGTTCTGCCGATATTGTAAAGTCTTCAAATGCCCTGACAACTCTCTTACCCCCGCCATATACCAATGTTCCATACTGAGTGCCACAAATATTATTATTGCCTTCTGTCATCATTTTTCGAATACTATAAAAAGGATCAAGATTTTCCAAAATGAGAATATTCTGCGGAGTATCTTTATTATATGAATAATATGAAAGAGGTTCAGCAGTACGATAAGTATTGAGATAATTCCTGTCTATACAACAGTGTTTTAATATATCTCCTACAGATATACCATCATAAGATTTTCCCGAAAGGAGCTTTTCCTTTTGCCATATTGCATAACTTCTCTCATTTTCAGATACAGCGATAGATAACTCCTCTTTGTGATTATCAAGATAATCACTAAGTTTCAAAACATAATTTCTTTCCTTTTCATAAACTTTGATATGTTTCAGATAATAATCTATATTAATTTTTGATGACACATAATTTCTAAGTTCATCTATCAGACCCGTGTAATCCTTTTCCTCCTCGATTAGCCAGTATCTTGTATATAGGGCAGGATACTTTCCATTTTTCTGTGAGCTAACAATAGGCTTGATTCTACCCTTATCAATAAGCGACAGGATATATTCCGCCTCCTTGGAATAGTTGTCGAATCTCTTTCCTGATATGACCTGTTCATATGATATTTTCTTCATAACCTTTTCCCTTTTCTCACCAATAACAATTATCCTATCTTCGCAAGTCCCACACCTGCCACCTTCCGATACACCATCGCAAACGCACCAACCACCAAAGTTCCTGTCACAATCCACGACACGGGATAAACAACAAACACATATGCAATATTATGAATACGGGCACACACTGTATTAACCCATACAATCCTTAAAATACATGTTCCAAATATTGTTATAACAGTAGGAAGCAGCGAGTGTCCAAAGCCGCGAAGCACCGAACCGCTTATCTCATAACTGCAGATAAGAAACTGAACAGCAAGTACGACTTTAAAACGTAGAAACGCATAATCAGCCACCGCAGTATCAGTTGTAAATAATCCAACAAAAAACTTCTCTCCTACAATAAATGAAATATTAACAACATTAGTGAGTACAACTGCAACCGCCATTGAAATAAAGAATACCCTAAGACATCTCTTCACATTACCCGCACCATAGTTCTGGCTTGTAAATGTCACCGCAGCCTGATTGATTCCGGTCACGACATAGTATGCAAGCACCTCAAATATAAGGGCTATTGCGTTCCCTGCCATAGCATCCGAACCGTACGAGTTGATCGATGCCTGGATACATATATTAGCGATCGAAAACACCGTTGTCTGCAGACCTGAAGGAAGGCCGATCTTTAACAGCTTACTTAAGTCTTCTGTATCAATTCTTAATTTGGATAATGAAAGCTTTATATGTCCTGTCTCATTTATCAAAAAATATATAACCAGTGACGAACTTATAACATTAGAAAGTGCCGTAGCAATCGCGACGCCGACAACTCCCATAGAAAGTCCAACTGCAAGAATTATGTCAAGCACGACATTTAATGCACCCGCAGCGATCAATGCAAACAGCGGACGCTTGGTATCTCCTACGGTTCTTAAGACCGAAGCTCCAAAATTATATACCAATATAAATGGCATACCAAAAGCATATATTCTAAGATACATTACCGCCAAGTCAATCACAGCATCCGGCGTTCCCATAACAAGTAGAATCGGCCGCGCCACAAGTTCAACTAAGACCAAAAGTCCAACTCCCGAAATCGCTGCAAATGCCACCGCTGTGTGAACCGTTGATTGTATCCTCTCCTTGTGGTTACTTCCTATGTAATTACCTATTACTACATTTATCCCAACTGCAAGTCCCACAAAGAAATTGACAAACAGCGCAATGACACTTGTGTTGGCACCGATTGCAGCTTGTCCGTTGCTGTCACCCGTAAGTCCGACCACCGCAATATCCACAGCACTAAACAACTGCTGTAACACACTTCCCATAATTATCGGAAATGCAAATATCAATATCTTTTTTAGTAATGGTCCATGCAGCATGTCCATCTTTGTATCCATATTATATATTTACCTTTCTATAATTCATTCCTCTTATATCTCGCATCCCGATATGATCCTATTTTTACAACCCTTTTATCTTTTACCATCCTGCCAAGCACAAGCTCAACTGTTTTAACACTGACATCCGGCAATTTCTCAAGAATATCAGATTTAGAAACAGGAACAACCGCACTCATCAAAACAGCCTCTACCCGTTCAGTTTTCTTTGCTTTCTTTATAGATATATCCATAAAATGTTCATCTAAATCCTTAAAGCATCTGTATAATATCTGCATGAAATTAATTATAAACGGTATATAATCATTTTGGCTTTCATGCCAATTATACGAAGACTGTTTGAGTGCATCATAATATGCCTCTTTGTATTTATTGATTTGACCCTCAAAGGATATATAGCGCACAATATCATAACCGTTCATGTATAGCAATAGAACTGTAATCAGTCTTGATACTCTTCCATTTCCATCCTTAAATGGATGAATGCATAAAAAATCAAGTATAACACAAGGTATCAAAAGAATCGGCGATATCTCCGAATCCTGTCTTGCATCATAATATGCTAAGAGCATCTGCTCAATTGCTTTCTGTGTTTCCTTAGCCTTAACAGGTTTAAATCGAATATTTCTAGTTCCATCTGAAAAATATTCCATTATATAATTATCTATTTTTTTATAATGTCCTGCTTCTTCATTACTAACGCCGCTTAACATCATTTCATGAAATTGTAATATCATTGTTTCATCCAGATCAAGATAAGCATGATTGTTATGAATCAGATTAAGTGCATCTTTATATCCGGATATTTCCACCTCATCATGTGATAAAGGTTCCATACCGTCAACAATATCCTTAATCCTGTCATCTGTTGTCACTATTCCCTCTATAGCATTACTTCCCTTAACAGATTCAATTACTGCTTTCTTTTGAAGTTCTTCAAACGTGCTTATATATTGGAGCTTTCTAAATTCTTCCTTAGCTTTAAGGTCTGCTATAATTTCCGACAATCCCACAATATTCCCGGGTATCTCTTTTTTCAAAAAGCTATAATCATACTTATGCATATTCTCCTCCAAAACAAAATTACTACCTAAATTTTATCATTTTTTAGGTAGTAAATCAATGTAATTATCATTAAAAAGAAGTTTACTACCTAATTTTTTTCATTTTTTAGGTAGTAAATCCAAATATTCCAAACAAATTTTACATCTTAGATAAGTTCCTAAACGCCTTTTTAGTTAATGATGAATACGACTTGTCATACATTTTATACCTCAAAAACACTCCGATAACTATTCCCAAAATGATAAGCAGCAGACCTATTACAAACCCTGCACCAACCGGGAAATCAAGCCGCATATCCATTACTTTATCATATGTGAACGTCATAAATGTACCCATATATACAAAAGCAAATACTACAATAAATGCTATCATAAACCAGACATTTCCTTTTGATGATATACATGAATAGGAATAAAACAGCATACCCAATACTCCTATAAAAATAAAAATTATTCCAAAACTGATATTCATATCCATATGTTCCATAATATCAACAATCAAACCGTTAGAAGTCCTTATTACAAGAACCTTCAATACATATGTTAATGCTGCAAAAATATATCCAATCAAGTACAACATGCCCATCAAAAAAGGATGTAATACAAGACTATAATACCTATGTTTTGGAGATGTATTCATATATGAAGAATAATACAACTGCTCAAGTCCGGAAAGAGTAACAGACGGAAAAATCACAAACCACATTCCCCCTAATACTGTTCCATAAGAGCCTATGAAAATCATAAATACTCCAAGCAAAAGGTATAGTATTCCACATGCCAAGTTCACTTTCCACTGTCTTGTATATTTGAACAATTTAATAAGATTTTTAAGTTCAGTACCTAATGAATACTCTTTCATATCATTCACATCCTCCTATTAATCGAAGAATTTTCTCTCCTCAGATTTCATTATATTTTTATAACTAAACGTAACAACTAATGCATAGACCACAATGGCTATGACGACTGCAACAAAACACCATTTTTCACCAAGCCAAGATACCATAAAGCCTAACATTATACCTGACTCCACGCATGCCATATATCCCATAAAACCTATCAAGAAAAATATTGCAATTCCACTTTTTGCATTTCTTGCAATCCATAAATCAATTTCAATTATAATGGCAAGCAAAAGAGTAGCTAGAAGATAATAAAGTGAGCTTAACGTTTCTGATATTGTCTCACCATAAACCACATAAGGATTTGGTGCTATACTATCAGGATGGAATAATTTCGTATAAATAACAGGCATCATCCCAATCGCACATACTGTCACAAAACGCCTTATCACATCAACTTTCAAAACATCAAATAATAAACGGACACCTTTATCCGACGTATGCATATATTCTATTCTTACCGGAGCTTTTGTTGTGATTTCCTTAAACATTAAGTTATTCAACATCAATTCCACCCAAAATATAAGTGGCATTATGATATAGCCATAAAATAAATAATTACGTCCAAATGTTGCCAACATTATCATTAAGCTCAGAGGATATACAAGATACACTATCCATTTCAATATTTTTGTCGGAATAAATGTCGTATATAATTTTATTGCATTCTTCATAATTATTTCTCCTTACACTATTTGACCGTGATTAATTTTTTATGTCGACTTCGTCTCCATGTGTTTATTTGCAAAATACCCATTTAGCACACAAGTGTGCAAATCGGCTACTTTGCACATTTTTTTAAATCTAGTGTAACAACGTATATTTCTTCATAACTCCGACACATATCTGCGACAGCGTTGCTGTCTCAACAGCAACATCTAATCCTGCCAATTTATCAAGGTCTTCTACACAACATAATCCTTCAAAACCATAGTTTGAAAATGTAGCACCGCAAAGAGTCTTTGTCACCATTTCTTTACAGCTTCCGTCAACTAGTTCGCCCTTAACCATAACATATTTTTCCTTGAGATCTTCGACAAAGCCCTTCTCAACAACTTTTCCCTGTTCGATGATAACGGCATAATCCGTAACATTTTCCATATCCGAAATATTATGTGTCGAGAATAACACACTCTTTTGCCCATTACCCTCATCAATATAGTCCCTTATCATCATGCATAACTTATCTCTCATCAACGGATCAAGGGGTGATGCAGGCTCATCTAACAACAAAAGGCTTGTGTCTCTTGCAAACACTGTCGAAAGAATTGTTTTCATTTTCATTCCGTCAGAGAGCTTCGAAAATGCTTTGTCACGTTCTGTTATATTCATTTCATCACAAAGCATTTTATATCTATCTGAATTGAAGCTGTCAAAGAGCATCTCACTTACAGTTTCAATATCCTTAACAGTCCAATGAGGAAGAAAGTAATCATCTGTACCCTCGTATCCAATATTCTCTCTGATCTCCTTCTCTGGGATTCTACCATTAAAGAACTTAACTTCTCCCTTATAGTCCCTGCGGATTCCTGCCAAAATATTCAGTAGAGTACTCTTACCTGCACCATTTTCTCCGATAAGCGCAGTGGCAAACCCTTCCGGTATCTCCAAATTATCTATCGATAGTTCAAATCCCCTAAACTTTTTATTAACATTGTTTATCTCAATTACCGCTGATGTATCCATGCTTTTCTCCTCCTCAATCCTCTTGCTCAAGCAAGATTTTCAGCATTCCGACGAGTTCCTTATTGTTAATGCCTGCAACTCTTGCGGCAGTTATTGCATTGTTTAAATGTTCCTCTACCTTTCGCATATGCTGTTCATGAAGCATTTCCGTGTCCTGTTCGTTTACATAATATCCCTTTCCCTGAACAGCCGTCACAAGTCCTTCACGCTCTAACTCTTCATATGCTTTAATCGTGGTTATAACACTTATTCTTAATTCTTTTGCCAAGCCTCTTATCGATGGAAGATACTCTCCTGATTTTCTCTTTCCGGACATTATCTCCTCGCGAAAGGCATCTGCAATCTGCTGATATATCGGTATTCCCGAATTCTGTAATAATTTCACATAATCACCTGCCCTTACAAATAATCTGCCGTTTCAACTGTTTATATGTTATATATACACCTATAACACATATTTGTCAACAGGAAAATCATTAATCACCCATAACAGATTCTAATCATCAAAAAAGGACAACCGCAATACTTTGATCACAGTTGTCCTCATTGTTAAATTTATACCGCCAGATCCACATGCTGTATGGTACCCACGCCTCCGGACTCTCGCAAAAATATTCCTGTCTGCCTTATCATTCCGTTGGTGGTGTTTGTTGCATCATTTAAATGAAAATCTGTTTTTGCACTGCCAAGATAAATGGCACCGACATCAGCTTCTTTAAGGCTTACCAAACGGTCTTTGCCCTGATCATCTTTTGACCACAATTTCAACTTAGAATAAATGTCGTCTCCTTCGTCAATCCAGCCATTGCCGTCACTATCATAGGCTGCAAGATCAGCAAATCCGTCTCCCGACTTCGTACCAAAGAGCTCTGATCCATCATTTACAATGCCATCACCATTCTTATCGTAAGCTAAGAAAGCACTTCCGCTTCTAAGTTTGGAAATCTCTTCCTTCTTACCATCCGAATCAAGATCAAAGTAAAACTTCTGATCAGAAAGCCCCGCCGGACTGTTATCAAGATTGATCACCAACGGATCCGTCAAAATGTAATTTTCCAGACTTTCTGCCTGAAAACTACCCGCAAAAGCTCTTGACATTTCCAAATCAAGGTTAAATGAAATTTCACGTCCATCAGCAGTTTTGGCTATACCTATCGTAGAAAAAACAGTACTTTCCTGTTCCATAACAAAGCTGCTTTTCGCCGTGTATTTCACCCAGAGATTGCTTCCATTGTTACGACTTTCCCGCCTCTCCTGTGCAGTCCTTATTATCCTGCCATCTCTACCGATACCTCCGGTAAGATCAAGTACCTTGTGACTGCCTGTCGGCATTTCTCTTCCTAACCTTCTCATGGTGTCCTCAAATTTCCTGTCAGATTCCTGCATCTCCTCAGCCTGCATTTCGCGCCTAAAATCAGAATAACCGTGCAGCCGTCCACCACTTCGCATCTGTCTTAGAATCTCAGTCAGTCTTCTAAGTATTCGTATAATCTGGTCATCCTTGCTGCTGACCTCAACCGAAGGTTCAATCTGCTTGTTTCTTGCTTCATCGGATATGGATACGACTGCCGCATCATCTTTTTTGTTGCCCATTTCCTGTTTCTCGTCTATTGCAAATTGCTTTTCTTGAAGTTCCCTCCATTTAGCAACAGACATTAAGGCAGTTACAGATGATGACTCTTGATAGTGGCTAAAGCTTGACTTACCCGACATAGCTACAGCACTTTCAGTGACTCTCATAGTAATCAACTCCCTTCTTTCCTATGAGCAATACAGATCAGAATAATCTGCAAATTAAGTTGTAACAATGTTCTTCCTTGAACACGATATTTACAAGCGTAAATATAATTCCATTATAACAGATTACAGATATAAATCAAGTGTTTTTAAGACTAAAAACCCTATCAACCATTGTGATAGGGTTTCATCGTCAAATAAAGATTATTAATTGTATCATACTACTTAAATTGATAATACGCGCCTCTTGCATAAACCTTATAATCAGCTATAGTTTTACCCTCCTGAATCCCTGCATACATAGTTGAAATTGAAAAACTTTTTTCATCCCCCGCTGCTACATCAGATATATTAGTACCAGAAATACCTATTATTTTACCGTCTGAATCATAAAAAAATGCATGTAAATATATATGACTCAATTCTTTCTTTGTATTGTTCTTTATTCTACCAACTATTTCCGGTATATTAAATGTTGCATCAGTTCCAAGCGTTACATCATACAATTTATAGTCTGTCGATAATTTTCCATTAACTTTCACCACTTTTAAATGAGGGACAAATAGTAATGAATTAAAATCCTCTTCCGTCATATTTAATGATGTTCCAAACTGATTATAATAATAACCTTTTTCTCCCGGATAAATATAATCTGGTGCTGTATTTATCATATCTTCTGTTTTAATAAGATGTCCACTAGCATCTTCTAAATCAAAAGAAGAATTACCTAAATACAGCGGTACATTTCCTGTATTAGTTATTTCGATAAAGGCATAAAATCTACCTCCTTCTGAATATCTATTCTTTTCAAAATAAACATTCTGATACGATATTTCGTACTTCTCAATTTCTTTTTTTGTAATAGTAACTTTACACTTTAATTTCTTTTTCCCTATTTGGGCAATCAGTGTGGACTTACCTTCTTTAACACCTTTTATAGTTACTTTATCGGACTTCTTCTTAACAATTTTAATTTTCTTATTAGAACTAGTCCATTTTACCTCACCGTCGTTATTATATAGATTTATCGTAGCTTTTTTTCCCACTGCAACTTTTATGCTTTTTATACTCAAACTAGCCGCATTTGATTTTTGAAATGATAAACAAACAGTAATAATAGCAGCAACCATTATCAAACATTTTATCTTATATATCTTTTTCACATAACCACACCCTTTTATAATAAAAAGCTATTTAACTTTAAATACAATTTTATTACTCGTCCACACATTATCATTATATTCAAGCTCTATTTCATTAGCATCCGAAGGTACTTCAAAATATACAGATCCTTTAGCTTTTTTACCAGACGAAAGCGTAGCACTCAAATCATCATCACCAATAAATGATTGATCCATAGAATATCCATCTGCATAACATTCCCATCCCATCATACTTGAAACTGAATGATCTCCGTCTGATATGTTTTCAAATTCAAATTCCATTCTATAATACACATAACCTTCTTTAGGTGTTAAAAATTCATTATTAGACTCAAATTCATCAGCAGATAAAAATGTTATTCTCACGTCTTTCGTTTCTATTACATCACCAACTTTATACTGTGTATCTACAGCACTTTCTTCTTCCGATGAATTATCATTTTCAGTATTATCATTATTCGAAATATCACCAGTATCACTCACTGCCTCTGTATTAACCTTCTTAACTTCATCATCACTCGATTTTGACAACTCATCAATTAACGACATCCCCATGCCAATTGCAATAATAGTTATTATCATTGCAATTACGGAGGTAATTATACCTGTGATCGCCATCCCTTTTTTCTGTCCTTTTGAAATTGCAATAATTCCCAAAATCAAACCTATAAGTCCTAAAAAGCCACCATAACAACAAGATAATAGAAGTGAAACAATTCCTATAACCATAGAGGCTACAGCTAAACCATTACTTTGATTTTGTTCCATTTGAAACCCCTCCTTTGTAAAATTATGTATTTATATTTTATCACATTGCAATACATATAGCAATACATATTAAATTGCTATATGTATTGCATATTATTTTACTATTTTGCACTACTATAATATAAAAGGTAGGTGAAAATATATGTCGTTTAAAATAAGAACAGACCGAAAAGAAACAGAGAATAAGACTATTCGTTTTCCCGTAAATTTAATATCACAAATTGAAGATGCTATCCAAGAGCATGATGTTACTTTTTCTGGTTTTGTAATCCAGGCATGCGAGTATGCTCTTGAGCATATGGATACAGAAAACTCTACCAATTCATAATTATCATAAATCAAAGAACCCTACCAACTTCTACGTCGATAGGGTTCCTATTTTAATCCTTTTTATTATCAATCCTTGTACCAATATGAGTGAAAACCTGAAAGATATGTTTTCGAGCCTTTAGGCATCTGAGTAGTTGCAAAAAACACATTACAATAATCGCCAAAACCCATACCAAGACATAATGCTCCAAATACTCCCCAAAACATCAAATTGGGATTGATAAGAAATACTATGTAAGGGATCAAGCCAAATACAATATTAGGCAAAAGGCTCATAAATATAAATCTATTCTTACTCATATCTTCCGTACCATGTACAAAGAAGAGCATCTTTGAAGGATTTGAGTAAATATATGCATCCTCTCTAAAACATATTGCATGTAAAAATTCATGGGGAATTATCGTAAGACATCCACAAATAATTCCAATTTCTAATTGTGAATTAGCCCCATCAGCATTAGGATCTCCAAGCAAATAAACTACAAGCCCCAATAATAGTACTACTAGAATACAACCAACATTTGCAATAATCGCAAACTTATCGTGATCCGGCTCCTTAAATGCTACCGCTTTCGGATGATGTTCTCTTGTTGCTTTTAAATCTTTCTCGGTTTCGTATTTTCCACCATTATGTATTCTCATATAATCATTTCTCCTGTTAATTATTAATCATCTCATATTCTACTATAAATCCACGAAGAATTCCAGTTATAATCCGGTTCAAACAATTCATCCAAGTTTAACCCGCACAATATCCTCATGTGGATTGGTTCTCGCAAGTCCCAATTCTACAACACTTCCTTTGACTGGTCCAAAATGATCCTGAACATAGGCAAATGCCTGCTGCATCTGTTCTTTTTCCAGTGTCTTTGCAAGTGTAACATGAGGGAACCAGCTTGTTGGCTGATAATACTTGCTGATGGAAATATCATCGCAATCTTTAACTGCTTCATGAACCTTAACTGACATATCCTGAAGATACAAATTAAGAACAGGTGTCACATACATAACATAGGGAAGAAACGTTCCCACAGAAACCAAGTGGATATCACCACATGATAATTCTTCTTTAAGTCTGTTCATTGCAGGAACCAACCCGTTAGGATCTCTCGTCTCAAATGCTGTAATTGTAAGATGCGGAGGCACCTTATGCGCAGTCATAAAATCATTGCCGGAAACATCAGCAATTCCATCTATAATACGTTTTAATTGTCTGTTTGTACTTTCATCGAAGTACGCAGTTATAAGATACATAATAATCCCTCTCTAAACTTTCGGCAGAGTTATATTATACTCTCTTTCAAACAATTCATCTATCAGATATTTTTTCAGCTTTTCCTTTTCCACGCTACCAAGGAGATATTTTCTTATAAATGCCCTACTCTTATCGGAATATTTATATAGTCCTTCCGCATCCTGAATATGACGCATCTCACTTTTCCACAGAAAATGCATCTGATTGGTAAGTTTAGCCTTTGGAGACAAAGCCGGTTTTCTCAATTCATATACATCTAACACACCGTCCACCATTTCAACCGTAAGCACTCCCCAATATTCGGGTACATGTTCTCTGATATGTCCTGCATGGGTAGTTCCAACAACAGCAATATTATAGTCAAAGAACCTGTCATAATCCTTCACTTGTCTCTCAAGTCTTTGATACGTGTCGGCATCGCTTTTAATCTCGATACCAAAGATACCTGCATCTGTCACCATGACAATATCCGCTCTTGACTTTCCCATAGTCAGTTCCTCAAAGAAGCGAACTTTTCCGTATTGAATTTCTAAATATTCACATAATCCATCTCTTATATCACTGTCTCGAAGCATACTTTTTCCTTTAAATACAAAACCTATATCTTTTTTTATATTTTACACCCTAATTTTTATCTTGTCATTAACTCCTTTTTTGAACTCCTCTAAACACTCCATTTCAATATTCACAACATTATAAAAAGACGAAACCTAAGTCCCGCCCTTCATATAAATAACATAACTATTTCTGCCATATACCAGACAGTTGCTATACAATAATATCGCCAAGTTCATATCGTATAACCTTCTCTATATCAGAAGGTGCCACCTCAACCTGATATCCTACTTTACCTGCACTAAAGAATATTGTATCGAAATTCATCGCCGTCTCATGTATAACTGTTGCAAACTGCTTCTTCATTCCAATCGGTGAACATCCTCCGTGAATATAACCGGTAAGCGGAAGGAGTTCCTTCTGCTTAATCATTTCTATTGATTTCTCACCAACAGCCTTGGCAGCTTTCTTAAGGTCAAGTTCGCCTTCAACAGGAACCACAAACACATAATTAGCTCCCGTCTTACCGCGAGTTACAAGCGTCTTAAATACACGCTTTGGATCCTCTCCCAATATCTTTGCAATCTCCTCACCGGAAGTCGACGGATCTTCTGTATATGTGTGTGCTGTATATGCAATCTTTTTCTGCTCAAGCACACGCATAACGTTGGTTTTCTCATTCTTATTCATAACAATTCTCCTTGTAAAACTATATACGCATACGGGACATATAATAGAACGCAAGCATCTCTTGGTTATAGATTTTCCATCTCCTCATATATCGAAAGTAAATGTTCCCTCGACAGATCAGCCTCATTTAATATCGTATAACGCTCAGGTCTGGTAGCCGACGCGCCCTGCCAGGCTCCCACAAAAATATCTTCTGTAATCTTCCACTCTGACGGCTTAACAGGGATATCGTACTCCTTAAGCAGTCTGGTTATCTTTTCTATATTTCTTCCCTGAAACTTGCACGCAGCATAGCTTCCCATTGCAACCGCAATACCATGCGGAACTCTGACCTCATCCGCATAATTTTCCTCTAGTGCATGACAGAACAAATGCTCCGAGCCGCTTGAAGGTCTTGAAGAGCCTGCTATCTCCATAGCAAGTCCACCCATAACAAGTGCCTGCGTTAGTCGCTTAATAAAGTCCTTACTCTTCAACTCCTTCATATCGTTATAACAGATGGAATTAAATGCCATCTTTGATATCATATATGCGAAATCGTGAACATTTTCTCTTCCCTCTTCTGCAGCAATTCTCCAATCATTTAAAGCTGTATATTTGCTTATTGTATCTCCGATTCCTGAAAGCAGCTGTCTTTCGGGAGCGCTCATAATAATATTCACATCAACAAATATAGCGTCGGGAATTGTACATTTAAATGTCTTCCTTGCACGTCCTTCTGTTCCAAGCACCGCGACCGGTGAGGCGAGACTATCATTTGAAAGGGTTGTAGGCAGACATATATACCCCGCCTTACTTACAAATGCCGCAAACTTGGCAAGGTCTAATACAGTACCTCCACCAAATCCTATCACAAGTCCAAACTCTTTCATCGTGATGTATTTTGCAAGGTCTACCGCCTCATCATAAGTGGCAGCCTCTATCAGATAGAACTCGCTTGAACCAAAGCTTGATGCAATAGTTGAAAGTGTGTCCTCAAACAGCTCCTTTAGAGCTTTTTCCGTAACTATAATCGTCTTCTTGTTTTCCAAATCCGGCACAACATCTTCCATCATTTCAGGAATATAGGCAAAGCAGCCTTCCTCAACACGTAAATGATCCGGTAATCTAAATTGATGCATATCCACCCTCCATAATTCAAAGATTATTTTCCTTAAAACCATAATTTATTTATCATCACGATATGATAAAATTATTAATTATTCATAATAGTATTTCACTTACATCTCAATTCCCACTCTAGCGGCAACACCCTTTTCATATGGATGCTTTTTCATAGCAACTTCCGACCAGTAATCAGCACATTCCATCATGAAATCCATTGGATTTCTTCCCGTCATTACAAGTTCAACGTCATCAGGAAGATTGTCAATCAAACCCCTAAGGAGTGAAACATCAACCAAATTCCATCTGCAGGGATAGGTTATCTCGTCAAGTATTATCATAAGACTACCCTCTCTGTTCTCAACCCGGTCAAGTATCTCTTCAAGTATTCGGTTATGGCACGTAGTAATCTCTTCCTTATCTTCGTCACTCATCTGTTTATAAAACGGAAAATCTTTGCCAGCCTCTAAAACTTTAATCTGTGGAAGCTTATCAAACGATGAAAGTTCCGAACTTACCGACCCTTTCATAAACCTCGCATATAAAACCTGATTTCCGGTTCCTGCCATGCGAACCGCCATCCCATTAGCAATACTTGTCTTACCCTTTCCGTCTCCGGAATATAAATGGATCATATCTCTCACCCCTGCTTTCGACCTGAAAATATCCGCGAGATTCCATAGGAATAAGCCACACTCTTAGCATCGACATTTACTTCACGCGGTTTTCTTACATTCTTAGTGATAATCTGTCTGAAAGTACAGGTCAAGTTATCACACTTCTCACAATCATGACAACCGCTTTCTTCTCTCTTATTCTGGTATTCCGCAGTAAAAATCACACTCTTTAACGGGCGAAGCATTCCTTTTTCCCAGTTAACAGAAAGATCACTGCTGTCTTCCTCCAAATTTTTACCGCAGACAATTTCTTTTATCGTTTCTTCATCACCAATAAAATGATACTCGCCTATCCATTTACCTGTTTCCTCAAATACCGTCTCATTCATTCTCTCATAAGTTTTTGAAAGAAACTCCATAGCAAAACATTCCAGACTGTATGCCATGAGTAAATGCTGCGACTGCATAACAACATCAAGCAGTCTGTCATAGCGTTCTCCAAGCGTTGCAATACAGGTAACCTGTTTTTCTTCATATCCAATCCATGCCTCTACTTCATTAATTTCCGACAGGAATCTTCCCGTCGCCAACAGAAGTTCCTTATCCTTATCTTCAAAGTGATATCTTCTGATAAACTGCTCAATCGTAATAACATTTTGCTCAATCTTATAAACATATTTTTTATAATTCATATCTCATATCACCACATGCATTTCTTTTCATATCCTGATAAATATTCAAGAGCACTAACACAAACATTATAGATTATCACTGTGCTTTTATCAATCAAATTCCCACTGTTTTTAATATTTTCAAACATATACGTCTATATAAAAGTGCTCAAAAAAAGCAGGATGTTATGTTCCTGCTTTCACTCATTATATTCAAAAGTACTAAGAAATTTTTTTGCTCTTTCAGTAGCCGGATTCTCAAAAAAGCTTTTGGGATCTGTGTCTTCAACAATCACCCCTCCGTCCATGAATATTACCCTGTCAGCTACTGCTTTGGCAAACGCCATCTCATGAGTAACTATGAGCATCGTACGATTTTGTCTTGCAAGCTCCATAATAACATCCAAGACTTCCCTGACCATTTCCGGATCCAACGCTGCAGTAACCTCGTCAAATAATAACACCTCCGGATGCATAATAAGTGCCCTGACTATTGCTACTCTCTGCTTTTGACCACCCGATAACTGTCGCGGATAATTATCTTTCTTAGAAGATAATCCAACCTTTTCAAGTAATTCCTCCGCCTCTTTTCTCACTTCCACTTTATTTCTTTTCTGTACCTTTAACGGTGCCAGCATCAGATTTTCTATAATTGTCTTGTGCGGAAACAAGTCATAACTCTGAAAAACCATACCTATCTTTTCTCTGTAATTTTTGATATTACCCAAAGGAGGATTGACAGTTTCTCCATCTAACAGTATCTTTCCATCCTGAATAGTTTCCAATCCATTGATACATCTCAAAAATGTACTCTTTCCACAACCTGATGGTCCAACAACAACAACCACTTCACCTTTTTTCACCTCAAGGCTTATATCCTCTAATACAGTCAGGTCGTCAAATTTTTTATTCAGATGTTCTATCTTTAATATCTCATCCATATTAATTCTCCCATTTTTTTTCTAGATATTTAGAAAAATGACTGATTGGCCAGCAAGCCAGAAAATATAGTAAAAAAATGACCGCAAACACACCAAAAGCAGCATTTGGTGCACTCTTTCTGTTAGCCTCTATAATCTGTTGGCCAACCTTTAACACCTCAACAATACCAATCATCATAACAAGACTTGTCGTCTTAATCATTCTTGTTATCAGATTTATCGATAATGGAATAAGTCTTCTTATTATCTGCGGTATAATTACATGGACATAAGTTTGTAAACGGGTAAAGCCCAGAGCTGTGCTGCTTTCATACTGAATCTTCGGAATACTTGCCATACATCCTCTTACCAAATCTGCCATCTCAGCCGTTCCCCAAAATGAAAAAACAATAACTGCCGATGCTTCCGCAGAAAGATTAATCCCCGTCATTTTTGCAAATCCAAAATATACTATAAATAAAAGAACCATCTGCGGCATAATTCTTACTATCTCAAGATAGATTCTGGAAATAAAGGTAATACCCGGCTTTTTCAAAGTCATAAGCATTCCAAGAATAATGCCTAACACAATACTTATAACAACAGATAAAAGACTTATCTTCATCGCCACCAAAAGCCCTTCCATCAATCTTATCAGGTTTCTTCCTTTAAATATTACTTCTATTCCCATATTATCAGTCTCCAAACATCGCAAATATACATTCTTCCACAAATCTCGCAGTGAATGATAGATTCTACCTTAAAAGCTACATTTCCTTTCTATAATGCTTCCCGCAAAGGAAACCGGAAGCAGCATAACAATATAGAATATGACAAGCAAAAACAAACTTTCAAATGTATTATAGTAAAGACCTATATAATCTTTGGCTGTAAACATCAGATCCATCAAGCTTATTGCAGAAAAAACACTTGTCTCTTTCAGCAGAAAAATAATGTTGGCAACAATCGCCGGAACGCTAATGGAAAATGCCTGTGGAAGTATAACATAAATAAACAACTGTCTTCTGGTCATTCCCAGGGAAAGTGCACTTTCAGTCTGTATTACAGGTACCGCTTCTAAACCGCTTCTAAAGCTTTCAGCCATATAACTTCCGCCAAGCAAGCCCAGTCCCAATATACCGCAAAGCTCTGCCGGTATTTTTACGCCAATTGCGGGCAGACCGTAATATATGAAAAACAGCTGAACTAAAAGTGGAGTATTTCGGAACAATTCCACATAACCTTTAACAAATCCACTAAATACCGGAACCTTAAAATATAATATAAATGCACACACGATTCCGATAATAAATGCCAGAGCAATTCCAATCCAGCCTATCTTAATCGTTAAGAAAAAAGCTTTGATAAAATTGGGAAGATAAGACTTAATTACCTCAACATCCATTACATACTCCTTAGCGCTTCCTGTGATCAATATGTGATGCCCATTTTGTACCCAGATTCTGAATAATCTGGAATATTACTATAAGAAGGATAACCGTAATAAACATAATATCCGTCTGCCATCTGTAATATCCGTATCTTACAGCTATATCACCAAGCCCACCGCCACCGACGGTACCTGACATTGCAGAATATCCCAGCAAAAGGCCCGTTGTAATGGTCGCCCCTGTAAAAAGCGAAACCCTTGCCTCTACCAGCAGCACTTTAAATATAATCTGTAAATTACTTGCACCCATCGCTTTTGCCGCCTCTATAACTCCTGCATCAACTTCATTTAATGATGATTCCACCACTCTTGCTATGTATGGTGCAGCACAAATTACCAGAGGCACTATAGTTGCCGTTGACCCATAACTTTGACCAACTACAAGACGTGTAAACGGTATAAGCAGAATCAACAAAATCAAAAAAGGAATACTTCTTATAATATTACAGATAAAATCTCCTATTCCGTATATTACCCTATTGGGTTTTAAGCCTTCTTTTCGGGTCACATTTAAAATAATACCAAAAGGAAGTCCGAAAAGATATCCGAAAGCGGTTGAAAACAAAGTCATATACAAAGTATCTTTGACACCTACAAGTATCATCTCTATAACTTTACTATCAAACATCCTCTCTCACCTCCGCAACCGATAATCCTCTCTCTTTCAAACTGTCTATAATCTCATTCTGAATTTCCTCTCCATCAGGAAGACCGAGTATCATTTCTCCTACTGCCTTCCCACCTACATTCTTAGTGTTAGCTTTTAAAATATTAACCGGTGTACCAATTTTAAGAATCAGATTGGCGATCACGGGTTCATAAGCGGAATTTTCCTCAAACACAATACGAATCTTTTTATCTTCGTGAAGTGTTTCTACCGGTGAAAAACGAATCTTCTTGTCAAATATCAACTCTTTCGCTGCATCTGTCTTAGGATTATTAAATATATCTTCTACTACGCCTTCCTCGACCAATACTCCATTATCAACTATTGCCACTCTTTTACAGATTCTTGTCACAACTGACATTTGATGAGTGATCACAACTATTGTAATATTGAGGTTTTCATTAATCTCTTTCAAAAGAGTTAAAATCGATTCTGTTGTCTGAGGATCGAGTGCACTCGTAGCCTCATCACAAAGAAGAATTTTGGGATTAGTGGCAAGCGCCCTTGCTATGGCGACTCTCTGTTTCTGGCCACCCGACAGCTGTGAAGGGTACGCTTTTGCTTTCTCCTCAAGATTCACTGTCTTTAAGAGTTCTATCGCTTTCTTTCTTGCCACTTTTCTTTTTTCTCCAGCTAATTCAAGCGGGAAGCAGACATTATCCAAAACACTTTTTTGTTCTAACAGATTGAAACCCTGAAAGATCATTCCAATCTCACCGCGCTTCTTTCTAAGCTCTTTTTCACTTAACGAAGCAAGATCAACGCCATCAATAAGCACCTGACCATTAGTAGGTTTTTCAAGAAAATTAATGGATCTTACCAAGGTACTCTTTCCTGCACCTGACATTCCAATGATTCCAAATATATCGCCCTTATCAATAGAAAGGTTGATATTGTCAAGCGCTTTGACAGTGATATCTTTTATATTAAATTCTTTTGTAAGATTTTTAATCTCTATTTCACTCATATCTGCTCCCTGTCACACTGTTATTTTTTCAATTGCGAAACATTTCAAAAACGTATATTTTTTACTCAAAAAATACAACTGCTCCATCATAAGTATCTTCGATAAACTTCTTAATTTCTGCTGATCTAAGTACTGAAACCAATGCCTTGATCTTATCGCTGTTCTCATTGCCTTCTTTTACAGCAATAATATTTACATATGTCTGTGCAGCGATTGAATCACTTGACTCATATGCAATTGAATCTTTTCCAACTGAATAACCTGCCTCTAAAGCATAGTTACCATTTAATACAACAAATGCAACCTCATTTACTACTCTTGCAACCTGTGCAGCCTCAAGCTCTACAAATTCAATCTCATAAGGATTTTCTACAATATCATTTACAGTAGCCTCAATTCCTGCACCATCCTTTAACTTAAGAAGTCCGTTATCCTGAAGAAGAAGAAGTGCTCTTGCCTCATTAGTAGTATCGTTAGGTACGGCGATTGAATCACCTTTCTCAATATCTTCTAAGCTCTTCTTTGTTCCCGGATAAATTCCGAATGGCTCATAATGAATTCCACCTGCATTTACAAGATGTGTTCCCTGCTCCTCGTTAAAGCTGTTAAGATATGGAATATGCTGGAAATAGTTTGCATCAAATTCGTCTGACTCTACTACAAGATTAGGCTGAACATAATCATCAAATTCTACAACGTCAAGCTTATATCCGTATCCTTCTAAAATTCCTGCTGCCTGTGCTAATATCTCTGCATGAGGTGTAGCTGAAGCTGCGATTTTGATTGTTTCACCATTACCAGGTACAATATCAAGTTCTGAAGAATCTGTTGATTCTTTTGCTGCATCCTCATTACCTGTTACACCACCCTCTACTACAAGAGTATCTTCATAGTCTTTACCGTAAGTATCAAGAAGTGTTGCTTCATAATCCGCATGGAAGAAGTTCTCTTCACCGAGTGTCTTGATCTCATCATTGATCCAGTCAAGTAATGTGCTGTTACCCTTTGAAACTGCAGGAGCGATTGTATCCTGACTTCCAAGTGAAGGAATACCTACCTTATAACCCTCATTTTCAAGTGCGTATGCAATAACCTCTGTATTATCATTAGCCCATGCAACTCCAGTTCCGTTTTCAAA
The DNA here is from genome assembly GCA_902793335.1 of uncultured Lachnospiraceae bacterium. Taxonomy (GTDB): domain Bacteria; phylum Bacillota; class Clostridia; order Lachnospirales; family Lachnospiraceae; genus CAG-590. The sequence continues at coordinate 2,688 of CADBCZ010000031.1, read as the reverse complement.
AGATGTCTTAGCTGTTGCATAAGTATCAAATTTCTGAAGCTTGATATCAGGATAATTTTCCTCAAGATATGTCTCAGCTGTGGTTCCTGAAATAACAATCACCTGATCGTCTGCTCCAATCTGCTCAAGATCTTCGATCACTTTATCCTCCGGTGACACAACACCGAGTGCTACATTCATATAAGGAAGAGCGAAATCTACTTTCTCTGCTCTCTCATCTGTTACTGTGAAATTGGCAAGTACTATATCAACCTTACCTGTTTCAAGATACTCAACTCTGCTTGCCGCCTCAGTAGAAACATAATTGATCTTAACTCCAAGATCCTTACCGATTCTCTCTGCAAAGTAAACATCATATCCCTGATAATCTCCGTTTTCATCTACATAACCAAATGGGTTCTTGTCTGAGAAAACTCCGATATTAATTGTTCCGTCTTCCTTGATCTCATCTAAAGTTCTGTAAACTACGTTTTCGTTGTTATCTGCAGTTTCCTCTTTTGTACTTTCAGCTGTGTCTGCCTGACCGTTTGGCTTTGCACTAGCTGAGCCGCATCCTGTCAAAGCTCCTATTCCTAAAGTTGTTGCAAGAATACTTGCCACGATTTTTTTAATAAATGTTTTTCTCATAATAATTCTCCTCTCTCTTCTACATTTAAGTCAATAAAATAGCCCGAGTTTTCTCCCGGGCAAATGGTCTCTATAATGACTCGGTTCTACAAATCATTTCAGATGGATGCATGACAAGCACGCCTACATCCGACCATTTCTTCTGCCCGGGAGTTTAGCATTCGACACATATTGCAGCACATTAAAAAATATATAGTCCTCATCTTGTCATATCTCCTTTCTTCATTGTTGTATGACGTTTGTTCCTTACAGGTCGTAATACTATCATGTTATTCATACTATGTCAATAGGTTTTATATGATTTTACATTTTTTACAAAAAAAGCAAGAACCCTCCTGCTTTTTTGTGAATTATTTTGACCAATTTATCTCTATGCATTATAATATGATATATAGTGATATATGTAAAAATTAACCTCTTGCCATTTATAAAGGAGCATGGATATATGAAAGAAAAAAAGGATAAGAAGGATAAAGACAAACGCAAAAAACTGGAGCAGGAATTGGCTTTAGCCAGAACCGATCTGTCTTATGATCGTACAGGTTTGTCTGTTATCAGAACTAACCTTGCATTTCAAAATACAAAACTCTCAGTAGAACAGACCCACCTTTCATTCCTACGAACCATAGTTTCTTTAATAGGAAGTGCTGCAACAATATATAAAGGGCTTCCTGCTATTGGTGTATCCAATCGTTTCAGTACGGCAATAGCCATATTTTTAGTTGCTGCAGCAGTTTATTTCTTTATCAAGGACCAGCTTACCTATCCCAAAATCAAGAAAGAAATAGAACATATGGAGCAGCAGAAAGAAAAAATGATTCAAGCTTCACGTATAGCAGACAGAGTTGAGGAAGAAATGATTATAACTAATTCAAATGACAATGAACCGAATAACCTGCTTTAATCAATCCTTTTTATTACAAAAGAATATTTTTATAAAACAAAAACACCTCATACCGTACAGATAATAAATGTATTATTAACTATACCAATTGTGGTAAACAGCCTGGACATCATCATCCTCGTCAAGCAGATCAAGAATCTTATTCATCTTCTTAATATCCTCTTCACTTGTAAGCTCAACATAATTCTGAGGAACCATTGTTACTTCTGCAGATGCCATAGGAACAAAAAACCTATTGTATGTCATAACTGATAACTCATTTTTTCCTTTGTCAATCGATAGTATATCATAACTGATAAGCAAAATCAAACATCTCAGCTACGATATACCAACAATTTTCATACTAAAACAGAACATCTTTTAACATCTTTTTATTCATATTGTTTGATAATATTTATCATATAATTTTTAAATTGTTCAACAACTTCCTGAGGTGATTCTATAACCGCCTTTTTACCAAAACCACACAACCATCCAAAAAACTGTTCACTTATCTCTACATCTGTAACAACAGAAAAATGATGATTGTCCGTCTTTTGATATATAGTTTTATCTTTTCCAAATCTTTCATATACAGAATCGAGTAAATGCAGCGGGAACTTTATTCTAACTCTCTCCTTCACTCCACTAAACATAGAAAACGTCCTTTGAGTATAGGTTTCAACATCGATACTTTTAAAAACTTCTTCACCTTCTCTTGCCTGTCCACTTAAAGCTACTGATTTCATCCTGTCAACCCTGTATGTTCTCATTTCCTGACTGTAATCATCAAATGCTAATAAGTAATAGTTACCATCATTAATAATAAGTCTATATGGACTAACACTATATTTCATGCCTTTGTGTCTTACTATTTGTTTTGACAAATCATTAATATCAGATTTCATATATTGAAATGTTATCTTCTCCGGAATATGTCTTTGTCCATCAAGTTTCTTACTCATAGCATCATAGATCAACGAAACATTATTCAGTACATTTTTATTTAACGTCCTGAATCTATTAGTTACAAGTGCATCTTTCCTTATATCCTTTGCTTGATAATCACTAATAAAATCGCCTCAATCACAAATTCTGTGTGATTTAGGATTCCTGACATAGTCCTGGCGGCTCATATCAAAGAGCTTAAGGAAGAAGTATTCGTCATCAGGATATCC